>JBJMQK010000354.1:0-3886 GCA_045802735.1 Anaeromyxobacteraceae bacterium
GATCTTGGCGCGGCCGCCCGGCTCGCGGGCCGCCGCCTCGATGACGACGACGCCCTCCGCGATCTCCGGGACCTCCATCTCGAACAGCTTCTTCAGGAGGTCGACCGAGGCGCGCGAGAGGATGATCTGCGGCCCCTTCGACTCGCGGAGCACGTCCATCACGTAGGCCTGGACCCGGTCGCCGGCGCGGTAGCTCTCGCGTGGCACCTGCTCGCGCACCGGTAGCACGGCCTCGGCGCGGCCCAGGTCGACGATGACGTTGCCGCGCTCGAACCGGCGGACGATGCCGGTGATGATCTCGCCCTTGCGGTCCTTGTACTCGTTGTAGACGTTCTCGCGCTCGGCGTTGCGCGTGCCCTGGATCATGACCTGCTTCGCCGTCTGCGCGGCGATGCGGCCGAAGGAGCGGCGGAAGGTCTTGAGCTTCAGGAGATCGCCCCACTGATCGTCCTGCGCCTTCGCCTCGGCCTCGTCCTCGGGGCGGTAGTAGATGGGGAAGTCGAGCTCGTCGCCGATGTCGACCTCGATGCCCTTCTCGCGCGCGACCGACGTCGGGACCATGTTCACCGGGTCGGGGATGGGCACCTCGGGCGTCGGGTCGGAGACGATCGTGAGCACCTGGAACAGGTCGATCTGCCCCTTCTCGTCGTCGTAGTGCGCCTTGAGGTTGCGCTCGACGCCGAAGTGCTTCTTCGCGGCCATCGAGATCGCCTCCTCGAGGATCGAGACGAGCGTCGCGCGATCGATGCCCTTGTCCTTCGCCACCTGGTCGAGGATGAGGTTCAGGTTCACGTTCGGCTGCATGTCAGGGTTTCCTCCTCATGTCGGCCTCGAAGTCGTACTCGAGGTGCGCCTTCGCGATCTTGTCGTGCGGGATGCGGTGGACGACGCCGTCGACGTCGACCTCCACCGCCCCGTCCTGGAAGCCCCTCAGCACGCCCGTCCAGTTCTTGCGCGGGCCGCCGTCCGTCGGGATCGGCCCGTACGTCTTCACGTGCGCGCGCTGCCCGGCGAAGCGCTCGAAGTCCTTCGGCTTGCGCAGCGGGCGCTCCACGCCCGGCGAGCTGACCTCGAGGTTGTACGCGGGCTCGATGAAGTCCTCGACGTCGAGGATCGGCTCGATGATGCGCGACAGCTCCTTGCAGTGGTCGATGGTCACGCCGCCCACGCGGTCGACGTAGAGCCGCAGCACCCACGCCGCGCCCTCGCGCGCCCACTCCACCTCGACGAGCTCGAACCCCTCGCGCTCGACGAGCGGCTCGAGGAAGCGTCGCGCCTGCTCGGCGATGGGGTCCTGTCCGATGGCGGGCATGGGCTCGAAAAAACGAAAAAGTGGGCAACGCTGCCCACTTTCGTGACCCGGCGGGGTGCCAGGGATCGAAAATGTAGGGGGTGTAGGTAACAGAATGATTCCGGAGAATCAAGGACGGCGAGGGGGGCGAGCGGAAGGGAGGCGACCAGGCGGTGGCGGGCCGCGAACGACCCGACCCGCACCTACGCCCCCCTCAGCCCCAGCAGCCACTCCCTGTTCCCCGCAGGCCCCTCGATCGGCGACTCCGCCTCGCCCGTCACCTCGAACCCGAGCTCGACCGCCGCCGCCTTCACCGCCTCGAGCGCCCCGCGCCGCTTCGCCTCGTCGCGGACCACGCCGCCCTTCCCGACCTCGCCCTTCCCGACCTCGAACTGCGGCTTCACGAGCAGGATCGCGTCGCCGCGCGGGAGGAGCAGGTCCTTCACCGCCGGGAGGAGGAGCCGCAGCGAGATGAAGGAGAGGTCGCCCGTCACGAGCGCCACCCGCTCGCCGAGCGCCGCGGCGGTGAGGTAGCGGGCGTTCTCGCGCTCGCGCACCACGACACGCGGGTCGGAGCGCAGCCGCGGGTGGAGCTGGCCGTAGCCGACGTCCACCGCGTACACCTTCGCCGCCCCGCGCTGGAGCAGGAGGTCGGTGAAGCCGCCGGTCGAGGCGCCGAGGTCGGCGCACACCTTCCCGGCGGGATCGACCGGGAACGCCTCCAGCGCCTTCTCGAGCTTGAGGGCCCCGCGCGACACGTACTTCTGCGGCGCGGCGTCGGCCTTCACCCGCAGCGCGGCGCCCGCGTCGACGAGCTGGCCGGGCTTGTCGACCCGCTGCTCGCCCGCGACGACGGCCCCGGCCATGACGAGCGCCTGCGCCTGCGTGCGCGACGCCGCGAGGCCGCGCTCCACGAGGAGGAGATCGACGCGCTGCCGCTTCGCCGTCACGCGGAGGTCATAGCACGCGCCGCCGCGGCGGGAGGCGAGGGGCGGCGCCTCCCCCGCGGCCTTCGGTCAGGGCGCGAGCCGGCGGACGCCGTAGTAGGCGTTCTTCACGGTCCGGAACACGGCCGAGTTGCCGCCGAGCGCGCGGCGCATCGCGCTGGACACGTTCGCCTGCAGCGGCCGCACCCACTGGGCGTCGAGCTGGTCGCGGAAGAACGACAGCCAGTCGCGCTCGCGATACGCCGCGAAGTAGGCCGCCAGCTCGGCCTCGGTGCGCGCGCCGCCGTTGTCGGCGTACTTCGCCACGTGCGGGCTGAAGTCGGGGTAGAGGTCGGCGTCGCCGTGGAGCGTCACCCTCATGAAGTTGCCGATGAGGAGATCGTCGAAGACGCGGTATCGCACCGCGGTCATGAGCGAGCCGCGCGGCGCCTCGAACGTGAGGCCGCGGTCCCGGTTCGGGCCCTCGAGCGCCACGCGCGTCTCCTCGCCGCCGACGCGGAAGGCGACGAACCCGAACGCCTTGCGCACGTGCTCGACGGCGCGCACGTACGCCGCGAGCTCCCTCGCCTCGCCGCGCTCGAGCCGCTCGTCCCAGTCGTCGCCGAACGCCTTCGGGTCGAGCGCGCGCTCGGGCTCGGCGGGCGGATCGATCGCGGTGACGGCGTCGTGCGCCACGTCCACCCGCACGAAGGCGGGCAGGAGCTCGCAGCGGCTCGAGCGGAACCCGACCGCGTAGGCGTCGAGCGGCGTCGTGTAGGCGTTCGCCCAGACGCTGTCGGCGCGCTGGTAGTGGTGCATCGAGCTGAACGGCACGAAGAAGCGCGCGCCGTAGCCCTCGGTGTCGCGCGCGATCGCCGGGCCGACCGCGATGCGCTGCGCGGCCTGCGGCGCGATGCGCGTCCCGTCCTCCCGGAACCTGTTGATCATGTCGGCGTCGCCGTACCCGGAGAGCCGCAGCAGGTACGACTCCGGGTGACGGCGCACGGCGGCGCGGACGAACGGGCCCCAGCCGCGCTCGCCGGCGTCGTTCAGGTCCACGACGAGCCGCCCGCCCACGTCGACGAGGAGCACGGCGTCCTGGTTCCAGTCCGCGACGCACGCGACGTGGACCCGCGGCGACAGCTCGACCCACTCGCGGCAGCGGAGGACGCGCGTCTTGAAACCCTGCGCGGAGAGGTCGTCGCGGATGCGCCCGCCGAGGTGGTCGGGGAGGAGCAGCGTCGCGCCGCGCAGCTTCTCCAGCGACTCGCCGCTCAGGTGATCCGGGTGCCCGTGCGACAGCCACAGGTAAGGGCACGCTGCGATCGCCTGCCGCTGCTCCTCCGGGACGACGTGCGAGCGGGTCCAGCTCCCGAAGTACGCCCCGCCGTCGATCCACGGATCGGTCGCCAGGACCGGCTTGCCGTCGTGGACGATCACGGTCGCGTTGCCGATCGTCTCGAACCCCAGTTCCATGTCCCCTCCCCCGCTCGAGCGGTGGCGCCGCGAGCCCCGCAGGACAGCATCGCCAGCGCGAGCGCGCGCCGGAAGTAGCCCGCGCGCGGGCTTTCACCGTGGGGAGAGGCGAAAAGTGGGGCGCGACCGGAGGGGGCGACCCGGCGGAGGGCCCTTCGACTCCGCCGGCCGTCTACGCGGGGACGCGCGCGCC
>JBJMQK010000517.1:0-2896 GCA_045802735.1 Anaeromyxobacteraceae bacterium
CTGAAGAAGTTGAGCTTCACGCCGAGCGCGGTCGCGGCCCCGCCCATGAGGATGATGCCCACGGTGAGCGTGCCGATGACGAGCGCGCTGCTCCGGAGATGCCGCAGGAAGAAGAGGACGAGCAGGCACACGCACAGGAACGAGAGGGCGGTCGTGGCCGGGCCCTCGCGCTGCACGTTCGCGAGCAGGTCCGCGAACACCACCGTCTCGCCGGTCGCGTCGTAGAGCTTGCCTTCCACCGGGACGCCGCGCACGCCGGCGGCGAACTCGCGCAGGTTCGGGCCGAGCTCGATGTGCGCGCCCGCGCTGGCGGTCACGACCGCGATCCGCCCGATGGTGCCGTCGCGCTCGCGGAAGGAGTCGAGCAGCGAGGGCGGGGCGTCGCCGGGCGCGAGCGGCCGCTGGGCGTCGAGCTGCGCCTTCACGGTGCGGGCGCGCTCCGCGAGCGCCGCGGGGAGCCTCGACAGCACGGCCGGGGTGAGCCGCGAGGCGATCTCGCGGACGAGCGCGAGCTTCTCCTCCTGCTGCCGCGGGACGACCGACGAGACCGTCTGGCAGCCCTGGATGAGGTTCTTCCAGCGCGGCTCGCGCGCGCGCTCGCGGATGGCGTCGCAGTAGCCGTCGGCGAGGTCGCGCGTGGGGAGGAGCGCCAGCACCGACGACGAGGACTGGCCGAGCGCGCTGTTCGCGAGGTTCTGGTCGTGCTTCAGCTGCTGGTTGCCCTTGATCTCGTTCGTGAGGTTGTCGAGGTTGAGCTCCATCGCTTCCGGGAGCTTGCGCACGAAGAGCGCGATCGAG
Source organism: Anaeromyxobacteraceae bacterium (assembly GCA_045802735.1). Taxonomy (GTDB): domain Bacteria; phylum Myxococcota; class Myxococcia; order Myxococcales; family Anaeromyxobacteraceae; genus Anaeromyxobacter_A. The sequence goes on from JBJMQK010000517.1 coordinate 799, forward strand.
GCGACGGTCAGGACGGCGAAGATCGCGACGACGAGCCGCGGCCGGGCGAGGGTCACGCGCATCACGCGATCCGGCCGGACGGGCAGCGCGGCGGCGCCGGGGCGCGCGCGGAGCGGCTTCACGCGCTCCATCAGCACGAGCAGCGCCGGGACGAGCGCGAAGGTGAAGGCCCAGCACAGGATCATGCCGATCCCGCCGATGAAGCCGAAGTGACGGAACCCGCGGTTCGCGGCGACGAGCAGCGTGCCGAACGAGATGCTCGTGCCGAGCGACGCGAGCAGGGTCGCGTCGGCCGCGACCGACGCGCCCTCGTGGACGGCCGGCTCGAGCGCGACGCCCTGTCTCCTGAGCTGCGCGACGCGGGCCAGGTAGATGAGCCCGTAGTTGATCCCGTTCCCCACGACGATCGCGCCGAGGAACGCGGTCTGCGTGTTGAGGTAGCCGATGACGAGCCAGGTGAGGCCGAACGTCATCGCCACCGCCGCGAACACCGCGGCGCCGAGCGCGACCGTCGAGCGCACGTCGCGGAAGAAGAGGACGACCGACCCGAGCACGATGAGGACGCACACCCCGAACGTCGAGAAGACGTCGTTGATGATCGCCTCGTACTCGGCGATGAAGTTCGCGAAGCTGCCGCCGAACCCGACGCGCAGGCCGTTCGCCTTGAGCTCCGGCTCGTGCCGGTCGGCGATGCGGCGCATGTCGTCGAGCAGCGCGCGCGCCTGCGAGACGTCGAGGCTCGTGCCGGCGGGCCGCGTGACGACCAGCACCGCCTTGTGGTCGGGCGTGACCATGAAGCCGCCCGGGTTCTTCGCGAAGCGCTCCTCGACCTGCTCGCGCGGGAGCGGCTTCGACGGATCGAGGAGGGGGTTCTCGCGGAGCGCCCGCTCGAGGCGGGCGTCGTCCTCGGACGGTGCGTCCGCCTCGTCCTCCAGGTCGAGGTCGAAGAGCGCGCGCGACTTCGCCTCGCCGATCTGCTGCACCAGCTCGTCGCGCGCCTTCCGGAGGTCCTTCACCTCGAGGAAGAGCGGCCAGTGGTCCATGTACCAGCGCTTCACCGGGGTGAGGTCGGTCTCGACCGCGCGGATGACCTTCGGGCCCATCGCGCGGTAGTCCTCGGTGAGCTTCCGCGCCATCGCCTGGGCGGCGGGGAGGCCCTCGGCCCCGCGCAGCGACTCGACGACGACGTAGACCGTCCCGTCGCCGCCGACCCGCTTCATGAGCTCCTTGATCTCGCGGACGCTGGGGACGTCGGTCGGCAAGAGCTCCTCGAAGCTCGAGCGGACCTCGAGGTGCGAGGCGAGCCAGCCGGAGACGCCCGCGAGCAGGAGCGCGCCCGCGAGGAAGCGCCACGGGTACCTGAGCGAGGCGGCGGTCAGCCGGGCGAGCGGAGAGCCGGAGCGAGAACGGACGGGCATCGAGGGAGCGGCTCCGCGCGAGAGAAGTGCGACAAGCTACTTGGCCAGGCCGCTCGTCTCAAGGGGGCGCTCGCGCGCGGCGGCGGCGTCTTCGGACGCGGCCGCGCGCGCCCACGGCGTCTCGAGGACCATCCAGCGACACGGCGTCGCCGGGTCGCGGTACGCGGCGCGCAGGCCGCCCGGGAACGGGCCCGCGGCGAGCGCGCCGTCCGGAGCGAGCGGCAGGCGGTCGTAGAAGAGGTAGCGCCGGCCCGCGGGGTCGCCCGGCGACGCCAGGTGCGCCATCGAGCTCGCGTCGAGGACGACGAAGCGGACGCGGTGTCGGCGGAGGTGGTCGAGGAGCGTCGTCTCGGCGACCGGCTTCTCCGCCCAGCTCGCCGAGACGACGACCTGGTGGGCGCGCGGCGCGAGCCAGCTCGGCTGGAGGTGGGTGCGGGCGTCCACCGCGTAGACGTCGCCCTCGGCGAGGTGCTCGACGAGCCAGGCCTGCACCTCGCGCATGCCGGGCTGGTGGAGCGCGACGTCCGGCTCGACCAGCAGCGCGCCGGCCACCGCGGCGCCGAGCACGGCACCCGCGCGCAGGACCCAGCGCGAGCGGAGGAGCGAGCCGGCGCGCGCCGCCTCCTCGGCGAGGCGCGCGGCGGCCGCGGGGAGGAGGACGGTGCCGGCGAGCGGGAGGA
>JBJMQK010000423.1:0-3612 GCA_045802735.1 Anaeromyxobacteraceae bacterium
GGGCGACCATCATCCCGCCGCCGAAGTACCGGCCGTTGCACACCGAGACCGCGGTCACGACGTCCTCGCGCCACGGCCCGCCGTCGACGCGCCAGCGCACGCGCTGATCGCTCCAGCCGGCGAGCGCGCGCGCGGAGGCGATCATGAACGCCGCCTTGCCGCCCAGCGCCTTGCCGGTGCGCTCCACGTGCTGGACGACCCGCCCGGCGATCCCGAACCCGGCGACGTTCGTGAAGTGGCGTACCTGGCGCGAGCCGTCGTGTCCGGTGAGCTCGATGCGACCGAGGTCGAGGCGGCGCTCGGCTCCGGCCCGGAGGAGGCGCGCGGCCTCGGCCGGGTCCTCGGGAAGGCCGAGCGTGCGCCGCAGATCGCCGCCCGTCCCCCGGGGGATGAAGCCGAAGACGACGTCCCGGCGCTCGGCCGTCGCGAGCCCGTCCGCGACCTCGCTCGCGGTCCCGTCGCCTCCGACGGCCACGACGAGGTCGCCGCCCGCGCGCGCCGCCTCGCGCGCGAGGAGCGCGCCGTCGCCGCGACGCTGCGTGAACGAGAGCTCGAAGTCGCCGACGGCGCCCCGCACGGCGCGCGCGACCGCGTCGAAGTGCCGCCCGGTGCGCCCGTTGGCGCTCGCGGGGTTCACGATGAGATGCGGCTTCACGCTCGGGCGGCCGGCCGGCACGGGGCGGAACGTAGCACGCGAGGAGGGCCCCGGCCGGGAAAGCGCGCGGCGCCGCGCGACGGGGACCCCGACCCTACCGGGATCGCGTGACGATGCGTGAATGCAACCCCGACCCGGACCCGACCGCGACCCGGAACCGATCAACGCTGCGTCGATACCTTCACGCTCGAGAAGCGCCAGGTTCACCGGGCCGCTCTCGCCCAGGCGGCGAGCCGGGACCCGAGGTCGAGGGCGAGCAAGGCGCGCTCGCGCGGCGTCAGCGCCAGGATGCGGTTGGCCTCGCGGCGCCGCGCCTCGGCCATGCACCCGCTCCGGGGCGCCTGCTCGCGCCTGCCTCCGACGTCGGGCGCGCGCAGCTGCTGGAGGTCATCGGGCGTTCGCACGTGGCGATCGTAGCGCACGGGCGCCCGCTCCGCACCAGCGGGCGAGAGCCCCCGTCTCCGCCCGTGCCGCCCTACTTCGGCTCGACCGTGCTCTTCACGAACAGGTCGCGCAGCTGCTTCGCGTCGACGTCGCCGGGGGCGCCGGTCATGAGGTCCGTGCCCTTCTGCGTCTTGGGCCAGGCGACCACGTCGCGCAGCGACTCGGCGCCGGTGAGCAGCATGCACAGGCGATCCATGCCGAGCGCGATCCCGCCGTGCGGCGGCGCGCCCATCTTGAGCGCGTCGAGCAGGAACCCGAACTTGGCGCGGGCGTCCTCGTCGGAGATGCCCATCGCCTTGAAGACGCGCGCCTGCGTCGCCGGATCGTGGAGCCGGATCGAGCCGCCGCCGATCTCGAACCCGTTGAGCACGAGGTCGTAGCGCCAGCAGTAGACGCGGCCGGGGTCCGACTCGAGGTACGGCAGGTCCTGGTCGCGCGGGCGCGTGAAGGCGTGGTGCGCGGCGGCCCACTTGCCGGTCTCCTCGTCGAACTCGAAGAGCGGCGGATCGACGACCCAGAGGAAGCGCCAGTTCCCGCCCGAGCCGTACTCAGGGATGATCCCGTGCTTCTTCGCGAGGTGCACGCGCAGGTTCGCCATCACCGTCTGCACGGTCGAGGGCTTGGCGAACTGGAACAGGATGAGGTCGCCGGGTCCGGCGCCGCAGGCGGCGTTCACCGCCTGGCGCAGCTCCGGCGTGACGGTCTTGGCGAGCGGCGACTGCGTCCACTCGCCGCCCTCACCCACCTTGGCGCGCGCGAGCCCCTTCGCGCCCATGCCCTTCACGTACTCCTCGAGCTTGTCGATCTCGGTGCGCGAGAAGGCCATCGTCGCGGGCACGCGCATCGCCTTCACGATGCCGCCGCCCTCGACGGCGTCCTTCATCATCGGGATGCCGCCGCCGCCGTGCTCCTTCACGAGCGCGGTGAGCTCGGTGTGCGGCATGTCGAAGCGCAGGTCCGGCTTGTCGTTGCCGTACTTCGCCATCGACTCGTCGAAGGGCATGCGCTGGAACGGGCGCGGGATCTCGACCCCGAGCACCTCCTTCCAGAGCCGCACGATGAGCCCCTCGATGATGTCGAACACGTCGTTCTGCTCGACGAAGCTCATCTCGACGTCGATCTGCGTGAACTCGGGCTGGCGGTCGAGGCGCAGGTCCTCGTCGCGGAAGCAGCGAACGATCTGGAAGTAGCGGTCGAAGCCCGCCACCATGTAGAGCTGCTTGTAGAGCTGCGGGCTCTCCGCGAGCGCGTAGAACTTGCCCGGGTTGAGCCGCGACGGGACGAGGAAGTTCCGCGCGCCGCCGGGGGTGTAGCGCCCCATGAACGGCGTCTCGAGCTCGAGGAAGCGGTTGTCGGTGAAGTAGTTGCGCGTGAGGTGGTTCACCTTCGCGCGCGTCATGAGCGACTTCTGGAGCGGCGCGCGGCGCAGGTCGAGGTAGCGGTACTGGAGCCGCTTCTCCTCGCTCGTGTCGAGCTTGTCCTCGATCTGGAAGGGCGTCGGCTCGGAGCGGTTGAAGAGCTCGAGGTCGGTGGCGTGGACCTCGATGTCGCCGGTGCGCAGCTTCGCGTTGACGTTGCCGCCGCGCGAGACGACCTTGCCGCGGATGCCGAGCACGTACTCGAGCCGGAGCTGCCCGGCGAGGGCGTGCACCTCGGGGCGGACGTCCTCCTCGAACACGACCTGCGTGAGCCCTTCGCGGTCGCGGAGGTCGATGAAGACGGCCCCGCCGTGATCGCGCCGATTGGCGACCCACCCGAAGAGGACGACTTCCTTGCCGATGTCGGCCTTGGTCAGTTCACCGCACGTATGCGTGCGCTTGAGCTCGGTGATGAAGCGCGGCAACGGATGCCTCCCTGGATACGTGATGGCGCTGCTCACTTGAAGTGACGCTCGCGATGGGGGGTCTCGGGGGGAGAGTCTCCTCCCCCCGGAGTGAGGCGCCGCAGGCGCCGGATCTCCTCACAGCGGCGGGTGGTGACGCTCGGGAATCAGATGAACCAAGCGCCGCTGTGACGGCAGCTAACATCCGGGTGCGCGACGCGTCAAGAAGACGTGCGCGCGCCGGGGGCGGCGCGGCAAACCCCGGCGAGGGCGCACCGCGCGCGACCGCGCTCCCATTCTTACAGCACCCCCTCGGGAAAAATGACCGCCTGCTGTCTCTGGAATACGGGGCACGTCAGCGGATCTGGCCGTTTACGGATGGCCCTTCCGTTGCAGTCACGTCCGCCACGTGGGTGGAGGAACGATGCAGACCAAGAGCGACGATTCGAGCTTCGATCCGATATGTGGCAAGCGCGTCGACCCGGCGGGCTCCCAGGCCGTCGAGTACAAGAAGCGGAAGTACTTCTTCTGCTCGGATCGATGCAAGGAGCGCTTCGAGCGTCAGGCCGAGCGTCACCGCGTGCAGGATCTCGCCCGGATGGGCGCCCTGTTCGCGAACCAGAAGGTGCGCTGGGGCGTCGCGTAGCCTCGCGCGGCCGCGTCAGGCGGCCTGCCGCAGGTCCTTGATGCG
>JBJMQK010000537.1:0-8423 GCA_045802735.1 Anaeromyxobacteraceae bacterium
CGGCTGCGACGGCGACGCCGGTCGGCTGGATGAGGATCGGGCCGACCGCGGTCACCGTCAGCGCCGGATCGGCGAGGTCGATCTTGCACACGGCGTTCGCGCCGGTGTCGGCGACGTAGAGCGCCGTGCCCCGCACCGCGAGCGCGGCCGGCGCCATGAACCGCGCCGTCGCTCCCGGGCCGAGCTTCATGCCGAGGCTGCCCGCGGCGCCCGCGACGACCGACCAGACTCCCGCCGGCGTCCGCTTGCGGATGCAGGCGCGGCCGGTGTCGGCGACGTAGAGATTCCCCAGCGCGTCGGCGGCGAGCCCGGTCGGCGTGAGGAGCGCGGGGGTCGGCAGCGTCGCGAGCACGCCCGACGCGTCGAGCCTGCGCAGCGCGCTCGTCCCCACGTCGAGGATCGCGACGGTGCCGTCCGCGCAGGCGGCCACCGCGATCGGCTGCCGCAGGCGCCCGCTGCCGGGCCCGCCGTCCGCGTCACCGGGGGAGAAGGCGACCCCGGCGATGGTCTTCACCGCGGACGCGAACGGCCCCTGCGGCGGGCCGCCGACGCCCTGCGACGTGACGAGGTGATCCGGACCGGCGCGCCCGAGGGCCCGCTCGAGGACGTTCGCGGCGATGCGTTGCACCCGCGGGTCGGCGGTGTCGCCGGCGAGCGCCGAGGTGAAGTCCACCCCTCCGGCGGCGAAGACGAGGGCGCTGCCCTCGCTGCGCACCACCATGCGGCCGCGCGCGACGTGGTCGCCGTAGATGGGGAGGAAGGACGCCTCGCCGAGCACCTCGACGCCCGCCGGCGTCGCGCCGTTGTCGAAGGTGTCGTCGATCTCGTAGCCGGCGACGAGGGGCAGCGCGTCGCCCGGGGCGAGGCCGGCGCCGGCGAAGGCCCAGTGCGTCGGATCGCTCGGCGCGAGCGGGAAGCCGTACGTGTTCCAGGTCTGGAACATCACGCCGAACAGCGCGTTCTCCGGGCGCGAGACCGGCTCGTCCCGGAAGCGCACCGTGAGGTCGGGGCTCGCGGGCCCCGCCGGGTCGAGCCGGGGCGCGTCGTCCTTGTAGCAGGTGATGACGCGCCGATCGCGGCCGTCCGCCGCCGCGCCGTAGCGCACCTGCCAGTACCCGGCGTTCGCGCCGAAGAGCAGGAGCGACGTCCCGCCCGCGACGGCGGCGTCGAGCGCGCGCCGCACGCCGCCGCTCCAGTACTCGTCGTGCGCCGACAGGATCACCGCCCGCGCGCGCGCCGCGAGCGCCGGGTCGCGGTCGAGGTCCTCGTCGGTCGCGTAGGCCACGTCCTCGCCCTGCGCCTCGAGGAACTGCACGAGGCGGTGGTCCCAGCGGAGCGCGTTGCCCGCGCCGAAGTCCTGCGCGTAGGGACGGTCGTACGAGACCCGAAACGCCCGGCCGCTGCCGGTGAGCGCGCCGTCGTCCTGGTAGAGGCTCTCGCCGCCGAAGTAGTTGTAGGCCTGCCACGTGGCGGTGGGGACCACGACGAGGATCTCGGCCGGCGGCCGCGCGTCGCGCAGCACGAGCGGCACCCACGTGTCGTAGCCGTCGGATCGCACGAGCTTCAGGAGGTGGAGCCCCGTCGCCCAGGCCACGTCGGTGACGAGGGTGAACGCCGGCCGCCAGTCGCACGAGACGAGCCCCGTCGCGCGATCGACGGACGGCGGGCGCTGCGCCGGCGCCACCGCGTCGCCCGACGCGACCGCGCGCGCCCCGGCGCCGCCGTAGTACCCGAGCCTGTACAGCGTCCAGTGGAACGCCGCGGCGCCCGACGAGCACGAGACCGCCACGGCCACGGCCTCGCCGGGCGTCGCGCTCTGGCGCAGCGCATACCCCTCGATCTCGTGCGCGGGCGCTCCGACCTGGAGGCGCCAGTCGACGGCGCCGGCGAGCGCGTTCTCCGCCGGGACGACGTTCACGTGAGGTGACGGGCGCGGCGGGGGCGTCGCCGGGTCGACCGGCGTCACCGGACCCGGTGCGAGCGGCACCCCCGGGACGACCGCGCCGCTCTCCGCGTGCTGGCCGCCGCACGACGCCGCGAGCGCCCCGCCCGCGGCGATCAGGAACTCCCTGCGTGAAATCCCCACGGACATGCCGGCAGCCTTTGGTCAGGCGGCATCGAAAGCGACTGCCCGCTCGCGCACTGCCCCGGACGAACGCGCCCGTCGACATCCCCGGCGAGATCCCGTAGAAGCCGCCCCGATGCTCTGGCGCGCCGCCCGCTCCCTGCTGTTCCGCCTCGACCCCGAGCGCGCGCACCACCTCGCGCTCACCGCGCTCCGCCTCGCCGGGGCGCGCCCGCTCGCGAAGGCGGTGCGCCCGCGCCCGCCGCCGAGCCTCGAGACGGAGGCGTTCGGGCTCCACTTCGAGCACCCGCTCGGCCTCGCCGCTGGCTTCGACAAGGGCGAGGTGGTCGCGCCGGGGCTCTTCGCCCTCGGCTTCTCGCACGTCGAGATCGGGACGATCACCCCCCGCCCGCAGCGCGGGAACCCGCCGCCGCGGCTGTTCCGGCTGCCCGAGCACGCCGCGATCCTGAACCGGATGGGCTTCAACAACGACGGCGCGGAGGCGTGCGCCGGGCGCCTCGCGCGGCTGCGGGCGAGGCCCGCCGCCGGCGTCGTCGGCGTGAACGTCGGCAAGAACAAGGACACGCCGAACGAGCGCGCCGCGGACGACTACCTCGCCTGCATCGACCGCCTGCACGCCCACGCCGACTACCTCGTCGTGAACATCTCGTCCCCGAACACCCCGGGGCTGCGCCAGCTCCAGGAGCGCGACGCCCTGGAGCGCCTCCTCGGCGCCTGCGCCGCGCGGGCGGCGTCGCTCGAGCGCCCGAAGCCGCTCCTCGTGAAGCTCGCGCCCGACCTCTCGGACGAGGCGCTCGACGAGGCCGTGGACGTCGCGCTCGCGGTCCGCGCGGCGGGCGTCATCGCGACGAACACCACCATCGCCCGGCCCGGGGAGGTCGCGGCGCACCCGCACGCGAAGGAGGCAGGAGGGCTCTCCGGAGCGCCGTTGAAGGCGCTCGCGATCCGGGCGTTACGAAGGGTGTACGCGCGCGCCCGCGGCCGGATGCCGATCATCGGCGTCGGCGGCGTCATGGACGCGGACGACGCGTACGCGCGCCTCCGCGCCGGCGCCACGCTCGTGCAGGCGTACACAGGGTACATCTACGGCGGTCCGGGCTTCGCGCGCGACGTGGTGAAGGGCATCGCCGATCGGGCAAAAAGGGACGGCTTTTCGCGGATCTCCGACGCCGTGGGGGCGGACGTCGCGCGGCGCGTCGCGCCTTGACGGCGAGCGGCTTGCAATGCCACATGACCATGGCAGCCTCCCCGCCTGGGGTTTGTCCCTCCGAGCGGGAGCACCCACTACTGGCGTGTGGCCGGGCAGGTGCCGGGAGGAGAGCGATAGGAACGTACACGTGACGGTGTGTGGTTGACGTCGGTTGACGCGACGCGTTAGGGTCTGGGCCGTGTCGGGCGCGAACCGGTCGCTCCCGAGTGTCGTCTTTCGATCCGGGTCGGAGTCATCCCCCATGGCCGAGAAGAGCAACCACACGAATCTGAAGAAGGTCCCCGAGTTCCTGCGCGAGCCGCTCGAGGCCGCCCAGGCGCGGCTCGTCGAGTTCGAGGAAGAGGCGCAGAAGGTCTTCAAGGACCTGATGCAGAAGGGCAAGGAGAGCCGCAAGGACTTCGCCGAGCTCGTCCAGCGCCTGTCGAAGCAGGACTGGAAGATGGACGACCTCAAGGGTCGCGTGACGAAGCTGCGCGACCAGGGCATGGAGCGGGCGCAGGAGCTCCGCGGCCGCGCCGACGCGTTCCGCAGCGAGGCCTTCGAGCGCCTCGAGGAGCTGCAGACGAAGGCCGTCGCCTTCCTGGGCGCCGCCACGCGCGAGCAGGTCGAGGAGCTGTCGAAGGAGCTCGCCCGCCTCGCCCGCCGCCTCGACAAGGCTGACAAGTCCCGCCCTGCCGGGAAGCCGGGGAAGTCGGGTAAGCGTCCCGCGGAGGAGGTCTAGCGCCATGCCGGACATTCGCGAGACGTTCAAGGAAGCCTGGACGCAGGCCCTCGTGGGCCTCAACGCCGCCGAGCAGGAGGCCGAGAAGGTGATGACCAAGATCGCCGACGCGGCCGGCTTCACCCCCGAGGACGTGCGCCGTCACGCGCGTGAGTTCGGTGAGCGCCTCCAGGTCCAGCGCAAGGAGCTCGAGCGCACCATCGACGAGGCCGTGAAGCGCGCCGCGAGCCGCTTCAAGCTGCCCTCGCGCGAGGAGATGGACGCCCTCCGCCAGCGGGTCGAGGCCATCTCCGCCCGCATCGACGCCATGGCCGCGAAGCCGGCCGAGGGCGCCCCGAAGGTGGAGGGGAAGGACGCGTGAAGCGTCCGACGGCCAGGGGCTGTGCGGGAGCGCTGGTCGCGGTCGCCCTGGTGGCGGCCGCGGTCGTCGCGCCCCGCTCCCTCGGCGAGAGCGCCGCCGTCGCGCCGCGGATCGAGACCTTCATCTCGTCCGCGTGCGGCGGGGCGTCGTCGCCGTGCCCCTCGCCGGAGCGCATGAAGTGGCTCGGTGAGCTCGAGCACATGCTCGCCGAGCGGATGCCGACGTTGCCGGCGGGCGACCGCAGCAAGCTCGCCGACACGATCTACCAGGAGGCGCGCGAGGCGTCGCTCGACCCGCTGCTCGTCCTGGCCGTCATCGCGGTCGAGTCCGGCTTCGACCACGCCGCCGAGAGCGAGGCGGGCGCGGTGGGGCTCATGCAGCTCCTCCCCACGACCCTGCTGCACGAGGCGGAGCGCTCGGGGATCGACCTCGAGGACCCGGGCGATCCGAGCTTCAACGTCCGCACCGGCGTCCGCTACTTCAAGCGGCTCATCCGCGCCTTCGGCTCGACCGACGTCGCGCTGATGGCCTACAACGCCGGGCCGAACCGGATCCTGCGCTACCTCCAGGAGGAGGGCGCGATCCCGGAGCGGTTCCGCATCTACCCGAAGCGCGTGAACGGCGAGCTGAAGCGGCTGAAGCGGAACCAGGCGCCGGCGATGATGGCCGCGCCGGCTCCGCGCACGCCGCCGCGGACGCTCGCCTCCGCCGCGCCGCCGCCGGTCCTCGCCGAGGCGGGCCCCCCCGGCGCCCGTTAGAGTCTTCGTCCTCGTGCGGGTCACCGAGATCTTCTTCAGCATCCAGGGCGAAGGCACGCGCGCGGGCCGGCCGTGCATCTTCGTGCGCTTCACCGGCTGCGATCTCCGCTGCGGCTACTGTGACACCGCGTACGCGTTCCACGGCGGTCGCGACATGACCGCGGGGGCGATCCTCGAGGAGGTCGCGCGCCACCCCTGCAAGCTCGTCCTCCTCACCGGAGGCGAGCCGCTCCTCCAGAAGGACCTCCCGGCGCTCGCGCGCGATCTCGTCGCCCGCGGGTACGAGGTCACGGTGGAGACGCACGGCCAGCGGCCGCTCGACGCGCTGCCGCGCGAGGTCGTCCGCATCGTCGACGTGAAGACGCCCGGGTCGGGCGAGGTGGCGAAGGACCTCCGCTACCTCGCCGCGCTGGCGCCGCACGACGAGGTGAAGTTCGTCGTGTGCTCGGAGGAGGACTGGCGCTGGTCGCTCGACGTGATCCGCCGCCACGACCTCGAGGGCCGCTGCGCGCTGCTCGTCTCGCCGGTCCACGGCGCCGTCGACCCGAAGGACCTCGCGCGCTGGATCCTGGAGAGCGGCGTCGAGGCGCGCCTCAACCTGCAGCTCCACAAGATCGTGTGGGGCGCCCAGGCGCGAGGCGTGTAGCGCCGCAGTCGTAAACTTGACGGCCGTCGCGCAGGGGGACTACGACGGACGCTGTGTTCCGTCCCGATCCGACCCTGCCCTGCGTCACCGCCGCGCGCGAGCAGGTGATGACCGTCGTCGAGAGCATCAACCAGCCTCAGATCTCGATCCCGGGGAAGGCCTCGCAGGCGGTGCGCGGCCACCTCTGCGGCGTCCGCAACGCCAGCGGCACCTTCTCCGTGTTCGTCGCGTTCTACCTGCCGGAGAGCTCCGAGAACGTGATCTACGCGCACGAGCCGCGCGAGCTCGCCGCCGACGCCTACCGCGCCGCCGAGGCGGAGGGCCTGCAGTACCTCGAGTCGATGGGCTTCATGCTCGACAACCTGAACTTCCGGACGCTCCCCGCGGACGCGCAGCAGCGCGCGCTCGAGCGCGTCCCGGCCTTCTCGCGCCGTGCCTCCGCCGCGGCCGCGCCGAAGGATCCGGCGGCGTCGCCCGTGGCGCTCGCGCGCTTGCTGGCGAGCTTTTGATGCGGGCGCTCGCCGCCGTGCTCGCACTCCTCGTCCTGGCCGGCGCCGGCTGCGCGCACGGACCGTCGCGCAAGCAGCGCGAGAGCGCCGAGATCCACTACAACCTCGGGCTCGAGGCGCTGCGCGCGCGGCGCTGGCCCGACGCGCTGCGCGAGCTCGAGGAGGCGCTGAAGCTCGACCCGGAGTTCGCGGAGGCCCACCTCGGGCGCGGCATCGCCTACGAGTTCGGGTACGGCAAGGACCCCGACGCCGAGCGCGACTACCGCCGCGCCGTCGAGCTGCGCCCCGACTACTCCGAGGCGCACAACGACCTCGGCCAGCTCCTCGCGCGGCAGGGCCGCCACGCCGAGGCGATCGCGGAGTTCGATGCGGCGCTCGCCAACGTGTACTACGGCGAGCCCTACATCGCGCGCTGCAACCGGGGGCAGGCGCTGTGGGCGCTCGGGAAGAAGGACGAGGGCCGGGGCGAGATCAAGCGCTGCCTGCAGGCGGCGCCGCGCTACTGCGCGGGGTGGCGCGGCCTCGGGCGGCTCGAGCTCACCGAGGGTCGCACGAAGCCGGCGCTCGAGGCGCTCGGGAAGTACGGCGAGCTCTGCCCCACGGTCTCCGACGCGTGGCTGCAGCTCGGCCTCGCGCAGATGAAGGCGGGCGACGCCGAGGCCGCGCGCGAGGCGTTCCGCAGGTGCGCCGACCTCGGCGGCGACGACGCCGTGCGCGACGAGTGCGCGCGCTCCGCCCAGAGCCTGCAATGACGGAAGGCGGCGGCAGCGAGCGCGAGGCGCTCCTCCAGGGCGCGGCCGGGTTCGGCCGCTGGCTGCACCAGGAGCGCGAGCTCCGGGCGCTGTCGCGCGACGAGGTGGCGCGGCTCACGAAGCTCGCGCCCGCCGTCATCGACGCGCTGGAGTCCGGCGATCCCGACCGCATGCCGCCCAAGGCGTACGTGTTCGGGTACCTGCGCAGCTACGCGGCGGCCGTCGGGCTCGATGCCGACGACGTGGTGCTGCGCTGGCAGGAGGTGGTCGGGCCGGAGGGGAGCGCGATCGACGCGCCGCGGCCGCGCCCCGTCCCCTGGCGCGCGATCCTCGCGGCGCTCGCGGTCGCCGCGCTCGTCCTCGCGGCGGCCTACGCGCTGTTCGCGCCCCGCGAGCCCCAGCGCCTGCGGCTCGACCGCACCCGCCCCGGCGCCGAGCAGGCGATCCCGCCCGCCGATTCCAGGCCCCCGCGGTGAGCGCGGGCGGCGCGGTGAAGCTCACCGCGATCGTGTTGCGCACGGTCGACTACGGCGAGTCGGACCGCATCGTCACCTTGCTCTCGCGCGAGCGCGGCAAGGTCTCGGCGTTCGCGCGCGGCGCGCGCGCGTCGCGGCGGCGCTTCGGCGGGGCGCTCGAGCCCTTCACCGTCCTCGCCGCCGAGGCGAAGGAGCGCCGCGGGGGCGACCTCCTCGCGCTCGAGTCGGTGGCGGTGGTGCGCGGCTTCGGCGGGATCCGGACCGACCTCGCCCGCATCGCGTGCGCGAGCTACGCCTGCGAGCTGGTGCGGGAGCTGGTGCGCGAGGGCGAGCCGCACGACGAGCTGTTCGCGCTGCTCGAGGCGTACCTCGCGCGGCTCGACGCCGGACCCGCGATCCCCTCGGCGCTGCGCGCGGTGGAGCTCGCCGCGCTCGCCGGCGCCGGCCTCATGCCGCGGCTCGACGCCTGCGCGCGCTGCGGCGGCGCGCTCGACGCGAGCGGCCGGGCGTCGTTCGACCTCGCCCAGGGCGGCGCGCTCTGCGCCGCCTGCGCGGACGCGGCGGCGCCCGGGTCGCCGCGCCTCTCGGCGGGCGCGCTCGCGGCGCTCCTGCAGCTCCAGCGCGGCGGCCTGGCGGTGGCCGACGAGACGCCGCTCTCCGGCGCGGCCGGTGCCGAGGTGCGCGACGTGCTCTCGCGGTTCATCGAGCACCACCTCGGGAAGCGCCTCGCCAGCCGGAAGTTCCTCGACGAGGTGGGGCCGATGCTGGGGTGACGCGCGGTCGGGGTCGGGGTCGGGGTCGGGGTCGGGGTCGGGGTCGGGGTCGGGGTCGGGGTCGGGGTCGGGGTCGGGGTCGGGGTCGGGGTCGGGGTCGGGGTCGGGGTCGGGGTCGGGGGCGGGGTCGC
>JBJMQK010000616.1:0-11469 GCA_045802735.1 Anaeromyxobacteraceae bacterium
GACCGCGCCCGCCGGCGCGCCGCCACGCATCGCCGCGGGGGCGGACGCGGCGGCGGTGCGCCGCGCGCTCGGCGATCCGGTGAAGGTCGAGACGATCGCGTCGGCGGCGTCGCCGGGGACGCGCTACGAGCGCTGGATCTACTCCGGCGGGCGCGAGGTCGTCTTCATCGACGGCAAGGTCGCAGACGTCCTGCCGTGACCGGCCTCACTGCACGAGGAGCACGCCCGCGTCGGACGCGCCGACGAGGAGGCCCGAGCCGGTGAAGAGGTTCGACGAGGCGCCGCCCTTCGCGAGCGCCGTCAGCGTGACGACGTACTGGCCCGCCGCAGGCGCCGGGAAGCACCGCTGCGCGGAGGTGGGCGCGAGGTCGGTCCGCCAAAGCTCGAAGCTCGGCACCTGCCACGCGGCGGGCGCGAGGAGCAGCTCCACGAGCCGCGCGGCGTCCTGCGACCCCGCGCCGACAGGTGCGTTGGTGCAGGTCGGCGCCCCGGACAGCGGCGCGACGGCATAGAAGGCGACGTCGTCCCCGGCGCGCGAGACGGTCTGCTTCTCGAACGTGACGGCGGAGGCCGGCGGGAACGCCGGGGTCCCGGGCACGAGCTCCTGGATCGCCGGCCGCGCGGGCGCCACGGAGGAGATCGTGAACAGCTCGCCCCGCGACGCGACCGTGACGGTGTAGGTCGTGCCGGGCACGTACGGGATGTCCGTGCCGGTGACCTGGTACCAGCCCGCCGGCCCCACCGGATCGAGCCCGACGCTGCTCGCCGCGCCACCGGTCCACGAGAGCGTCACGTCCGCGCCGGCGATGCCGGTCGGCGCGCCCGCCCCGTCGGGCCGGTCGCCGAAGAACACCTGCGCGGTCGTCGCCCCGGCGCCGCCGGCCTCGGGCGAGCGCACGACGGTGCCCACGGCGACGCGGTGGTTCTGCAGACCGCACCCGGCTGCGAGCGCGAGGGTGGTGAGGGCGGCGAGGCGGCGCATGCGGGCTCCTCCGGGTGGACGCCGTTGGGCGCAGCCCGCGCTCCGCGGTGCCACGCCCAGGGTGCGCGGACCTTCGCACAGCGGCGCTCGGTTCGTCTAATTCCCTCACGTCACTGCCCGCCGCTGTGGAGATCCGGCGCCTTCGGCGCCTCACCCCGGGGGGAGAACTCTCCCCCCCAGACCCCCCATCTCATGCGCTCATCGCACGTGATCGCCGCCCTCACATCGCCTCGCCCCTTCCACTCCGCACCGGGCCGCGTCGCGCGCGAACGCGGCGCGCGCCCCCCGCCCCGCCTATCCTCCCGCCGCGGCGCCGCCGCCCGAATGCCCCGCCTCCCCGAGCCACGGTTCGCGCCGGACTGCACCATCGAGGTCGACGGCCGGCGCGTCGCCGCCCGCGCCGGCGAGAGCGTCGCCGTGGCGCTCCTCGGGGCCGGCACCGCGCTCCTCGCCCGCAGCGCGAAGTATCACCGCCCGCGCGGCGCCTTCTGCCTCGCGGGCTCCTGCTTCCAGTGCCTCGCGCGCGTGGACGGCCGCCCGAGCCGTCGCACCTGCCGCGCGGCGTGCAAGGACGGCCTCGTCGTGGAGAGCCAGAACGCGGTGCCGACCGCCGCCGCCGACCTGCTCGGCGCCGTCGACCGCGTGTACGCGCGCGGGCTCGATCACCACCACCTCATGACCTGGAGTGCGCTCGCGAACCGCGCGGCGGTCGCGGCATCGCGGCAGCTCGCCGGGCTCGGGCACCTGCCGTCGCGCACGCCGCGCGTCGCGGCGGCCCCGGTCGAGGAGCGCTTCGACGCCGCGGTCGTCGGCGCAGGTCCGGCGGGCCTGGGCGCCGCCGAGGCGCTCGCCCGCGCCGGGCGGCGGGTGCTCCTCGTGGACGACGGCCCCCGGCTCGGTGGGCGGCTGCGCTGCGGGCTCGCCCTGCCCGGCGATCCGCCGCTCGCCTGGGCGGGCGAGGTCGCGGCGGCGGTGGCGCGCGCGGGCGGCGAGGTCGCGACGCTCACGGCCGCCGCGGGCGCGTGGATGGACGGCGCGGCGCCGCTCCTCGCGCTCCGCGAGGGCGACGACGCGGGCGAGGGGCGCCTCCGCCTCGTGCGCGCCGCGCGCCTCGTGCTGGCGAGCGGCACCTGGGCGCTCCCGCCCACCTTCGCGCGGAACGACCTCCCCGGCGTCCTCGCGGCGCGCGGCGTCGCGCGGGCGCTCGCCGAGGACGGCGTCCTCGCCGGCGCGCGCGTCGCGGTGTCGGGCGACGGCGCGGAGGCGGACGCGCTCCTGGCGCTGCTCGCCGGCGCGGGCGCCGAGGCGCTGCGGGTGAAGGAGGTCGCGGCGGCGCGCGGGGGGGCGCGGCTCGCCGGGCTCGAGCTCGCCTCCGGAGGACGCGTGCGCTGCGACGCGCTCGCCCACGCCGGCCCGCGCGCGCCCGCCTCCGACCTCGCGCGCGCGCTCGGCGCGGCGGTCGCGCTCGACGCGGCGAGCGGCGGCTGGGCGGTCGAGGTCGACGACCGCGGCCGCACCGCGGTCGCAGGGCTCCTCGCCGCCGGCGAGGTGACCGGGCCGATGAGCGCCGCCGCCGCCGCCGAGGCGGGCCGCCGCGCGGGGGAGGCGGGCGCGTGACGAGCGCGAAGACCATCCTCTGCGCCTGCGAGGACGTGACCCTCGCCGACGTCGGCCACGCGTTCGCGGCCGGGCACCGCGACCTCGAGTCGGTGAAGCGCTACACCGCCTTCGGGACCGGCCCGTGCCAGGGAAAGACCTGCCTCGCCGCGGTCGCCCGCGAGCTCCTGCGCCTCGGCGCGACGCCGGCGGAGATCGCGCCCTTCACCCCGCGGCCGCCGGTCGAGCCCCTCACCCTCGCCGAGCTCGCCGCGATCGACCCCGCCGCGCTGCCGCTCGACGCCGGCGTGCCCCGCGCCGCGCCGCGCGCACCGGCCGAGCGGCCGCGGGCGAGCGCGCCCGCCCCCGCGCGCGCCGACGTCGTGATCGTCGGCGGGGGCATCATGGGCCTCGCGCTCGCCTACCACCTCGCGCGGCGCGGCGTCACCGACGTCGCGGTGCTCGAGCGCGGCTACCTGAACGCCGGCGCCTCGGGGCGGAACGGCGGCGGCGTGCGCGCGCAGTGGACGACGCCGACGCTCATCCGCCTCGGGCGGCGCTCGCTCGCCCTCATCGCCCGCTTCGCCACCGAGCTGGGCGTGAACGTGTGGTTCCGCCGCGGCGGCTACCTCTTCCTCGCCCCCGACGCCGCGCAGGCGCGGTGGCTCGAGCGGAACCAGCGCGTGCACGAGGAGAACGGCCTCGCGACGCGCCTCCTCTCCCCCGACGGCGCGCAGGAGCTCGTGCCCGAGCTCGACCCCTCGCGCTTCGTCGCCGCGGCCTACAACCCCGACGACGGGACGGTGTTCCCGTGGCCCTTCCTCTGGGGCTACGCGGCGCGCGCCGAGGCGCTCGGGGCGAAGGTCCTGACGTTCACGCGCGTCGAGGGCTTCGAGACGGGCGGCGGGCGCGTCACGGCCGTCCTGACCGACCGCGGCCGAATCGCCTGCGGCGCCGTCGTGAACGCCGCCGGCGCCTGGTCGAAGGAGGTCGCGGCGCTCGCGGGCGTCCGCCTCCCGAACCGCCCCACCCGCCACGAGATCCTGGTGACGGAGTCGATGAAGCCGTGGCTCGACCCGCTCGTGTCGGTGCTCGGGAGCGGGCTCTACTTCTCGCAGTCGCAGCGCGGCGAGCTCGTCGGCGGCATGGGCGATCCCGCGGAGCCGGAGGGCCTCGGCGCCGGCTCGACGCTGCGCTTCCTCGCGCGCTTCGCCCGCGCCGTGACCTCCTGCGCACCGGCGACGGGCGGCCTGCGCGTCGTGCGGCAGTGGGCCGGCTCGTACGACGTCACCCCCGACAACAGCCCGATCCTGGGCCCCGCCGGCTTTCCGAACTTCCTCCAGCTCAACGGGTTCGTCGGGCACGGGTTCATGATGGCCCCGGCGGTGACGGAGCTCATGGCCGGCTGGATGGCCGGCGACGCACCCGACCCGATCTTCGGGCGCTACACCGTGGATCGCTTCGCGCGCGGCGAACTCGTGCGCGAGGACTTCATCATCGGCTAAAGTCCCGCCATGGCACTCGGCAAGACGATCGCGTTCCTCGGCGCGGGGAACATGGCGGAGGCGCTCGTGAAGGGCCTCCTGCGGGCGAAGGTGGCCGCTCCCGGCGAGATCCTGTGCACCGACCGCCGCGCCGAGCGCGGCCCGGAGCTGAAGGAGCGCTACGGCGTCGGGTTCACCACCTCGAACAAGGACGCGACGGAGCGCGCCGACATCATCGTGCTGTCGGTGAAGCCGCAGGTGATGAACAAGCTCCTCGCCGAGATCGCGCCGGCGCTGAACGACAGGAAGCTCGTCATCTCGATCGCCGCCGGCGTGCCGCTCGCCGCCATCGAGCGCAAGGTGGGCCACGGCGTGCGCATCGTGCGCACCATGCCGAACACGCCGGCGCTCGTCGGCGCCGGGGCGACGGCGCTCGCGGCGGGCGAGCACGCCACCGACGACGACCTCCGCCAGGCGAAGGCGCTCTTCGACGCGATCGGCAAGACGGTGGTCGTGGACGAGCCGCTCCTCGACGCCGTGACCGGCCTCTCCGGCAGCGGCCCTGCCTACATCTTCCTCATGATCGAGGCGCTCTCCGACGGCGGCGTGAAGGCGGGCCTGCCGCGCGCCATCGCGCAGGAGCTGGCGGCGCAGACCGTGCTCGGCTCGGCGCAGCTCCTCATCGAGACCGGCGAGCACCCCGGCCGCCTGAAGGATCAGGTGACGAGCCCCGGCGGGACGGCGATCGCCGGGCTGCACACGCTCGAGGCCGGCGGGCTCCGCACGACGCTCATGAACGCGGTCGAGGCGGCGACGACGCGCTCGCGCGAGCTGGGCAAGAAGTTCCTGGAGAGCGACGAGTGACCACGAGGAGAGACGGCATGCGCCAGACGAAGAGGAGCCTGGGAGCACTCGCCGCGGTGGCGCTCGCCGCGGCGGGTTGCAAGCGCACCGAGGAGCCCCCCGCGCCCCCGCCACCCCCGCCGATGCAGATGCCGCCCGGCGGCGGCGGGATGGGCGGAGGCGGCGGCGCCCCGCTCGCGGCGAACGGCCCGGCGCGGGAGATCCCCACGCTCGAGGCGATGGTGGCGCAGGACCCGAAGAACGCGAAGGCCTGGGTCCAGCTCGGCAACGATTACTTCGACACGCACCAGGCGCAGAAGGCGATCGACGCCTACTCGAAGGCGCTCGAGCTGCAGCCGAACGACCCGAACGTCCTCACCGATCAGGGCGTCATGTACCGGGAGGTCGGCCAGTACGACAAGGCGCTCGCGAACTTCGAGAAGGCGAACCAGGCCGACCCGACCCACATCACGAGCCTCTACAACCAGGGCGTCGTCTGGGCCTACGACAAGAAGGACGCGAAGAAGGCGACGGCGATCTGGCAGCGGGTGATGCAGGCCGAGCCGAACGGGCCGAACGGCACGAAGGCGCGCCAGGCCATCGCGGATCTCCAGTCGGGCGCCACGCAGCCGCGGTGACGCCGTGACCGCGAAGGAACGGGCGGGCCTCCGCGCCGCGTTGCTGCGCCTGCGCGACGAGCTGCTGCGCACCGGTCCGGCCAAGATCGAGCCGAACCGGCAGGACGAGGCGACGAGCGGCGTCTCGGACGAGGACGCGCAGGCGCTCTCGGAGATGCTCCAGGTCCTCGCCTCGCAGCGCAACAAGGGGCAGGCCGACCTCCTCGCCCGCGTCGACGGAGCGCTGCGGAAGCTCGACACCGCGCCCGACGACTACGGGCTCTGCGCCGAGTGCGAGGAGGAGATCCCGAGGAAGCGCCTCCAGCTCATGCCGTACGCGCTCCTCTGCGCTGGATGCCAGGCGAAGCGCGAGCCGCGCCGCGCCGCGACGCGGAGGCGGCTCACGGACCACGAGTGAGCCGCCCCGATGCGGGCTCTACATGAAGAAGTAGCGCATGAACACCACCGCGTTCGTGCGGAGGCCGCTCCGGTCGGTGTTCGTCGTGACCGTGAGGCCCGGCGTCTTGTCGCTCACGTTGCCGTAGAACGTGAACGGGAGCTGCACCTCGGCCCCGAACGTGAAGCGCTGGGCGAACGCGTACTCGCCGCCGAACACCGGCGCGATGGCGAGGTCCGTCTCGGACAGGTCGTGCTGCACGCCGGCGTTGTCGAGCGCGCTCGCCGACTGGAACGTCAGGCCGAGCCGCGCGCCGGCGTAGATGCCGGTCGGGTTCACCGGCTGCAGGTAGAAGAGGGCGCCGAGCCCGAGCGTCGTCGCGCTGCGGCTGTTGTCGCCGTTGCCGCCCACGTTCGCGAGGGCCGCGCGGTTCCCCGAGACGTGCCAGTAACCGAGGACCGGCTCGATGCGAAGGTTCGCCGCGACCTGGATCGGCACGTAGATGCCGATGGGAGCGCTGCCCGGATCGAGCGAGGCGCCGAGGCTGCCCGACGCCGTCGCGCCGGTGACGAGGTTGAGCGGCTCGATGCCGACGCCGAACCCGATGGCGGTCCGGCCGGCGGTGCCCTGGTCGCGCGTGGTCTGCGCCCGCGCGGCGGGCGCGAAGGCGACGGCGAGTGCGGCGGCGAGGACGATCTTGCGCATGTGTTCCACTCCCAGCGAGTTCCCGGCGACATGCCGGCGGCGCGCACAATACTCGACGCCGTCCCGAAGGAAAGGGACTTCCATGCACCGCGGGTGTGACCCCGCCCTACTCCGTCGTCTCGCAGGTCGCGTAGCCGCAGGCGTGGCAGGTCTCGCAGCCGCCGCTGCGGACGAGGACCCCGCCGCACTGCGGGCACGCCGCGGCGCCGGCCGGTACGCCGCCGGTGAGCACCTGGCCGTCGCGCGTGCCGTCGCGGTAGACGGTGATGCCCTTGCACCCGAGCTCGTAGGCGAGGAGGTACGCGTCGCGCACGTCCGCCACGGTCGCGTCGCGCGGGAGGTTCACCGTCTTCGACACGCCGTTGTCGACGTGGCGCTGGAAGACGGCCTGCATGCGCACGTGCACCTCCGGCGAGACGTCGTGCGCGGTCGCGAAGACGCGCCCGATCTCGGCGGGCACGCCGGGGACGCCGCGCGCGCGCCCGTTCGCGAGGATGCGCGGCAGCGAGGCCTCCGCCCCGGCCTCGCGGAGCCGCCGCACGAGCGCAGGGTGCTCCTCCTCGAGGTTCACGTCGCCGAGCGCGCGCCGCACGTAGGCGACGGCGAAGAGCGGCTCGATCCCCGACGAGCAGCCCGCGATGACCGACAGCGTCCCGGTGGGCGCGATGGTGGTGACCGTCGCGTTGCGCCGCGGTCGCGCGCCCGCCCGCGCGAGGGCGCTCGTCGCGAACCCCGGGAAGGGGCCGCGCTCCGCCGCCAGCGCCTCGCTCGCCGCGTGCGCCTCGGCCTGGACGAAGCGCATGAGCTCGTCCCCGAGCGCGAGCGCGGCCGGCTCGTCGTAGGCGACGCCGAGCGCCACGAGCAGGTCCGCCCATCCCATGACGCCGAGGCCGATCTTGCGGTTCCGGTCGGAGACCGCGGCGATCTGCGGCAGCGGCCAGGCGTTCACCGAGAGCACGTCGTCGAGGAGCCGCACGCCGTCGCGCACGCAGGCGCGGAGGCCGTCCCAGTCCACGGCGCCCTGGCGCGCGAAGCGCGCCAGGTTCACCGACCCGAGCGTGCACGCCTCGAAGGGCAGGAGCGGCTGCTCGCCGCACGGGTTCACCGCCTCGAAGCGCGCGAGGTCGGGCGTCGGGTTCCGCGCCTCGACGCGATCCATGAACACGAGCCCGGGCTCGCCGGACTCCCACGCCGCGGTGGCGATGCGCTCGAGCAGCTCGCGCGCGTCGACCTCGCGCAGCGTCGCGCCGGAGCGCGGGTGGCGCAGCGCGAACGCCTCGCCGAGGCGCGCCGCGGCCATGAAGGGATCGCTCGCCGCGACCGAGACGTTGAAGTTCTCGAGCCCGGGGCGCCGCTTCGCGTCGACGAACTCGACGACGTCGGGGTGGTCCACCGCGAGCACGGCCATGTTGGCGCCGCGCCGGACCCCGCCCTGCTTGATCGTCTCGGTCGCGGCGTCGAAGACGCGGATGAACGAGACCGGGCCGCTCGCCACGCCGTGCGTCGTGCGCACGAGGTCGCCGCGCGGGCGCAGGCGCGAGAACGAGAAGCCCGTGCCGCCGCCCGACTGGTGGATGAGCGCCGCCCACTTGAGCGCGTCGAAGATCGACGCCAGGTCGTCGTCCACCGGGAGCACGAAGCAGGCGGCGAGCTGGCCGCGATCGCGCCCGGCGTTCATGAGCGTGGGCGAGTTCGGCAGGAGCTCGAGGGAGGCCATGCGGGCCTCGAAGCGCTCGGCCCACCGGCCGCGCTCCTCGCGCCGCTCTGCCTGGGCGACCCCCGTCGCGACGCGGCGAAACAGCGCCTCGGGCGTCTCGAGGACGGCGCCCTCCTCGTCGCGCAGGAGGTACCGCCGCTCCAGCACCGCGCGCGCGTTGTCTCGCAGGCTCTCCACGCGGAGAAGCTTAGCGCCGCGGCGGCACGCCCGCCTCCGGACGGCGAGCGTGCGCGCGTCGCACGAGGCTGCGGGCGAGCGCAGCGCCGGGCGCTCGCGCCGTCGTCGGCTCGACGCGCGGCGGCAGAGTGCGCCCTTGCCTCCCACGGGGCCCGCCCCCAGGTTTGCCCCGGGAAGGGACCACCGGAGGCGAGAGATGCCGCACAGGGAGAAGGGTCGCAGCAACATGACGGTGCGCGAGGCCGGCAGGCTGGGCGGCGAGGCGCGCAAGCAGCAGCTCGGGAGCGAGGGCTATTCGGAGCTCGGCCACAAGGGCGGGCAGCGGGTGCGCGAGCTCATCGAGGAAGGCAAGCAGGCGACGCGCAACACGCCGCCGCGCGACGACACCACGAAGCGCGAGTAGGCGATGCGCACGCGACGGGAGGCGGGCGGTAGGGGAGATTCCCCCTACCGCATCGCCTGCTGCGCGCGGTGGACCGGCAGCCCCTCCAGCGTGCGCAGGTAGGCGACGATGGCCGTGAGGTCGTCCGGACCGAGGCGCCCCTTCATCGCCGGCATGCCGTCGCCCTTCGGTCCGAAGTGGAGCGGCGCGGCCGGATTCTCGAGGAGCGCGCGCAGGTAGCGATCCGACCCGTAGTCGTGGAGGTTCGGAGCGTCCTTCACCTCGCCGGCGCGGAGTCCGTGGCACTCGTCGCAGCCGGCGCGCCCGAAGATCTTCCGCCCCTCCTCGAACGCCGGGTCGGCGTCCGCGCGCGCGGGCTCGCGCCGCGCGTGGATGAAGCGGGCCACCGCGTCGAGCCGCTCCGGGGCGAGCCGCCGCCCGAACGCGTCCATCTTGCCCTTGAGCTTCGTGCGCCCGAAGCGCTGCAACTGGTTCGGATCGCGCACCTGCTCCCGGACCCAGTCGAGCGAGAAGAGCCCCGCCAGATCCGGCGCCTTCGGGTCGGCCGCGCCAGCGCCGGCGATGGTGTGGCAGCCGGCGCACTCGGCGGCGAAGACGCGGCGGCCGCGCTCGGGCGGATCGTTCGCGAGCATGAAGGCCGGGCCCTCGGGCGGGATACCGCGGGCGGCGAGCGCGTTCGCCCGCTCGGCCTCGCGCGCCGCCTCGGCCTGCGCCGCCGCGACCGCGGGGTCCAGGCGGTCGTGGCGGATCGCCGCCGCGGTGAGCGCGCCGTACCCGGCGAGGCCGAGGAGCGCCGCCGCGAGGACGGTCCGGCGTTCACGGAACGTCCGCCCCGGCGCGCGATCGAGGAACGGCAAGAGGAGGAGCAGCGCGACGCCGACCCCGGGCACGACGAGCGTCCCGACCGTCTCGAGCGGCCCCTGGAAGATCTTCTGCAGCTGGAACAGCCCGAGGAAATACCACTCCGGCCGCGGCAGCGGCGCGAGCGCCGGATCCGCCGGCGCCTCGAGCGGCGCGCCGTGCCCGCGGACGGCGAGGACGGCGACGGCGCCCAGCGCGAGCGCCGCCGCGACGGCGTCGAGCGCCGCCTGATCCGGCCAGAAGCGCGCGCGACGCGCCAGCGCGGCCGCGTCGAGCGACGGCGGAGGGGTCACGCCGCGGCGGCGGAAGAGCGCCACGTGCGCGGCGACGAGGGCGAGGAGCGCGAGCGGCAGGACGATGGCGTGCAGCGCGTAGAAGCGCGTCAGCGTGAGCGTGCCGTAGCCGTCCCCGCCCTGCGCGACGCGCTCCAGGACGCCGCCGACGAGCGGCGCGGTCCCCGCCATCGCCGTCGCGACGCGCGTCGCCCCGTAGCCGCGCGGGTCCCCGGGCAGGAGGTAGCCCGGGTGCGCGAACCCGAGCACGAGGAGGAGGAGCAGGACGCCGACGATCCAGTTCAGCTCGCGCGGCTTCTTGTAGGCGCCGAAGAGGAGCGTCTGCGCGAGGTGGAGCACGAGCACGACCACCGTGACCGACGCGCCGTGGTGGTGCACGCCGCGCAGGAACCAGCCGAGCGCGACGCGCGTCTGGATCCACCACACGCTCGCCCACGCCGTCGCCTCCGAGGGGCTGTAGTAGAGCGCGAGCCCGATGCCGGTCGCGACCTGCGCCGCGATGAGCGCGAGGAGCGTCGAGCCGAACACGTAGGCGACGCGCGCGCCACCCGGCACCGGCTCGTCGAGCGCCCAGCGCAGCGCGCTCCTGAGCCGCGCGCGATCCTCGAGCCAGTCCCCCAGGCGGCTCACGCGCTCACGCCTCCCGCCGCGCGGCCGTACCGATGGCGAAGCGCCGGTAGCGGACGAGCACGGCGCGGTCTTCACCTGCCGTCACGCGCACCTCCAGCGGGTCGAGGCCGCGCGGCGCCGGGCCGCCGCGCACCGCGCCGTCGAGGCCGAACGCGCTGCCGTGGCAGGGGCAGGCGAACCCGCCCTCCGCCGCGCCCACGCCGCAGCCGAGGTGGGGACACGTCGCCGAGAACGCGGTCACCGCGTCGCCGCGCCGCACGAGCCACACCGCGCCGAGCGCGGCCGAGGGCCCGCGCGTCCAGGCGTCGCGGCGCTCCGCGACGACGCTCGCCCGCACCGGCCTGCCCTCCGGCAGCGTGTCGAGGCGGGCGACGCGCACGAAGGCCGCGTCGCTCCCGCTGCGCCGCAGCGGCGCGAGGAGCGCGGCCGCGAAGGGCACGGCGGCGACCGCCGCGGCGCAGGCGCCGGCCAGCGCCGCAAGTCCAGCGAGGAACCCACGGCGCGCGCGGTCCGGCGCGCGCCCTTGTCCGTCCGGCTCCGCGGTGCGATAGAGAGCGCCCATGCGCCGCCTCCTCCCCGTCCTCTGCCTCGCCGCAGCCGCGTGCTTCCCCAGGGCCTCGGTCCCCGAAGCCGAGCGCGCGCGCGCCTCGCGCGAGCTCGAGGGCGAACGCCGCTTCGTGAAGGTGGCCCTCTTCGCGGGTCCCTTCTTCGGAGACAACACGAAGCTGCTCGTATCCGATAGCACCTTCTCGGAGCTGGATCTG
>JBJMQK010000650.1:0-2668 GCA_045802735.1 Anaeromyxobacteraceae bacterium
GACGCTGCGTGGCTAGGCCAGGTATCCAGGCGGCCGCCACCGGGCAACCGCTCGAAGGCGATCCGGTCGCGAGAGCTGCCGTGGTGGGTGCGTCCGGCTTCGCGGGAGCGCTTGCCGCCGCGCTCGCCTGGCGGCATCCCCACATCGCGCTGGAGGCGATCACGGCACGAAGCGACGTGGGCCGCCGCCTGGACGACGTGTATCCCCGCCACCGGGTGCCGCTGGAGCTCGAGCAGTTCGACGCCGAGCGCCTCGCGGAGCGCGCCGACGTGGCGTTCGTGTCGTATCCGCACGGAGCCGCAGCAGGCGTCGTCGCGGAGCTGCGCGCACACGGACTGCGGGTCGTGGACCTGTCGGCCGACTTCCGCCTGCACGACCTCGCGCTCCACGAGCGGTGGTACGGACCGCATGCCGCCCCCGATCTTCGATCCGAGGCGGTGTTCGGCCTCACCGAGCTGCACCGCGCCGAGATCGCCGACGCGGCGCTCGTCGCCAACCCGGGCTGTTACGCGACCGCCGCGATCCTCGCGCTCGCGCCGCTTGCACGTGACGGCCTGATCGCCGACGCGGTGGTCGATGCCAAGAGCGGCGTCTCGGGCGCGGGCCGCGCCGCCTCGGAGACCACCCACTTCGTGTCCGCGGACGAGAACGTCAATGCCTACGGCGTCACCGGCCACCGGCACGGCGCCGAGATCGACCAGGAGCTGGCCGCGCTGGGATCGGAGGCGCGCATCACCTTCACTCCGCATCTGCTCCCGCTCGACCAGGGCCTTCTGGCCAGCTGCTACGTGACCTCGACACGGGCGCTCGCGACGCCCGAGGTCGTCGAGCTCTTCGCGGACGCCTACGCCGGCGAGCCGTTCGTGGAGATTGCGACCCGGGCGCCCGGCGTGCGCGACGTCCGCGACACGAACATCGCAAGCGTCCACGCGCTGGTGGACCCGGGCAGCCGCGTGCTGGTGTTCTGCGCGATCGACAACCTCTGGAAGGGCGCTGCCGGCCAGGCGATGCAGAACATGAATCTGATGCTCGGGCTGGACGAGGGGGCGGGCCTCTAGATGGCAACGCGCGTGGAGATCTTCTTCAGGTCGCGGTGGGTCGAGCGCCCCGAGCATGTCGCGGAGCTGGAGCCGGGTCGCCTGCCGGCCGGATTTCGGGCCGCGGCGGTGGCGACGGGCTCGAAGCCCTCGGGCCGCCTCGACGTTGGTGCGCTCGCCTGCGACGCCGACGACGCCGTCTCGGTCGCGCTGTTCACGCGCAACGCCGTGGTCGGGGCGCCCGTGAAGGTGTCACGCCGCGCGCAGCTCGATCGCCTGCGCGCCGTGGTCGTGAACGCGGGGAACGCGAACGTGGGCACCGGCGCGCGCGGCGTGGAGGTGGCGGAGGCGATGACGCGCGCGGCCGCCGCCGGCCTCGGCGTGGAGCCCGCCCGAGTGGGCGTCGCCTCGACCGGGATCATCGGCGTACAGCTCGACGGGGACCGGATCGTCGGCGGCGTGACCGCGGCAGTGGAGAGCCTGGCCGCGGGAGGCGGCGCTGACTTCTCGGAGGCGATCCTGACCAGCGACCGCGGCCCGAAGCTCGCCTCGCTCGAGGTGTCGCTCTCGTCGGGCACGGTGATCCTCGCGGCGCAGGCAAAGGGCGCGGGCATGATCTCACCCGACTTCGCGACGATGCTCTGCTTCGTCGAGACCGATGCGGCGGTCGATCACGCGACGCTCGAGCGGATCGTCCGCGGCGCGGCGGCGGGGTCGTTCGAGCGCATCACCGTCGACGGGCAGCTCTCCACCAGCGACTCGCTGTTCGTCTTCGCCGGGGGCGGCTCCGGCCACGCGATCGCGCCGGGCGGTGACGACGAGCGCGTCTTCACGGCCGCGCTCGACGCGCTGTTACGCCAGCTCGCGCTCGAGATCCTGGCCGACGGCGAGGGCGCCACCCGGGTCGCTCGCCTCTTGGTGACCGGGCCCGAGAGCGCGCTCGAGCCGGTGGCGCGCGCGATCGGCGACTCGCCGCTGGTGAAGTGCGCGCTCCACGGTGGCGATCCGAACTGGGGCCGCATCCTGCAGGCGGCCGGACAGGCACTGCCCGAAGGCTCCGCGGCGCTCGACCTCGCGATCGAGGGCGTGGCGCTCGTGAAGGGCGGCGACGACCTCGAGCTCTCGCCCGCGGACCGTGACCGCCTGAACGAGGCGATGCGCGGCGACGAGGTGGAGATCCGTCTCGAACTTCCCGGCGGAGATGCGGGGGGCGAGCTGTTCTTCTGCGATCTCGCCGAGGAGTACGTGCGCTTCAACTCGGAGTATGCGACATGAGCGCCCCCTCGGCCAGCCCACAGATCGCAACGCTCCTCGAGTCGTTGCCGTACATCCGCGAGTTCTTCGGCAAGACGATCGTGATCAAGTACGGCGGCTCGGCAATGGCGGAGGAGTCCCTGCGCGAGGCGTTTGCGACCGACGTCGTGCTCTTGAAGTACGTCGGCATGAACCCGGTGATCGTGCACGGGGGCGGTCCGGAGATCACCGAATACATGCAGCGGCTCGGCCTCGAGGTGGAGTTCGTGCAGGGCCTGCGCGTGTCGGACGAGCAGACGGTCGAGGTTGCCAAGATGGTCCTGATCGGCAAGCTGAACAAGGACATCGTGCTCCGGCTGAACCGGCACGGACAGGCG
>JBJMQK010000659.1:0-7697 GCA_045802735.1 Anaeromyxobacteraceae bacterium
GAGGAGCCGCTTCATGAGTGATCTCCCAACAGCTCGAACACCTGGATCCGTCCGTTCTGCGAGTCCGCGACGAAGAGGTGCGCCGCCGCCACCGCGACGCCGGCGGGCAGGAGCAGCTCGCCAGGCCCGCTCCCGGAGCTCCCCAGCGCGTACTCGAACGCCCCGGCCGCGTCGAACACGGCCACGAGGTCGCGCTCCGCGTCGCTCACGTAGATGCGGCCGGCGGCGTCCACCGCGACGGCCTTCGGGCGCGCGAACGCGCCCTCTCCGTCGCCCGCCTCGCCGAAGGTGCCGAGGTACCGGCCGTCGGTCGAGAAGCGCACCACCCTGAAGTTGAGCGCGTCCACCACGAGCAGCGTCCCGTCGGGAGCCGCCGCCACCGCGGTGGGGTAGTTGAGCTCGCCTTCGCCCTCGCCGCGCCCGCCGAAGCGGAGCAGCTCGGCCCCCGCGTCGTCGAACACGACCACGTCGTGGCGCGGCGGGTCGACGACGTACACCCGCCCGCTCGCGACGGCGATCCCGGTCGGCCGGGTGAGCGCGCCGGCGCCGAAGTCGCTGCAGCTCGAGCCCGTCACGCGGACGACGTGGTCTCCGTCGGCGACGAGCGTCGCCCCGCCGGCACCCTCGGCGACGGCGATGGGCGACGTCCAGCGCCGCCCGGCGCACTCGATCGCCTCGGCGCGGCCGCTGCGCCAGTCGAGGCGCAGCACGCGCGCGGCGTCGGGATCGGCGACCACCACGCCGTCCCGCACCGCCGCCAGCGCGAACGGGCGGACGAGGAGCTCGGCGCCGGCGGCCGGTGCCGCCGCGTCGGTTCCCACCACGGCGTCGAACGCGCGCCGCCAGAGCGCGCGGCCGCCGCCGCCACGGCGCGCGTCCGGGTACTCGGCGACGAGCCGCGCCCGCGGCGCGAGCGGCGGGTCCGGCCACACGCGCTGCGCGGCCGGCGGCAGGGGCCCTGCGCCGCGACCCGTGGCACACGCGGCGAGCGCCGCGGCGAGGGAGAGGGCGAGGTGGACGTGGCGCGCGCGCATGCGGTCAGAACCTGACGTCGAAGCGGCGCTCGACGCGCGCGAGGAGGAGGTTCGTGCGGGTCCAGGTCACGCCGTTCCCGCCGTGCGTGAGCCGGTCCTCGAGGTGGAACGTGAACTGCCCGATGTCATACCCGAGGTTGAACCACACCGACTCCTCGCGCTCGCGCGGGCGCGCCGGCGCCTCGCTGTCGAGGATGCGCCCGAGCACGCTCGTGCGCAGGTTCCGCGTCAGGGCGTACTGGAGCTGGAGGGTCGCGTAGCGCGAGTGCGTGTTGAACTCGGGGCTGAAGAAGAGCCCGTCCGTGAACCCGGGGCTGCGCAGCGTGTCGGCGAGCCCGTCCGCCGTGGCCGCCATCGCCTCCGCCCGGAGCTTTCGCCATCCCGCGGAGAGGCCGGCGGAGAGCGTGCGATCGACCGAGGTGCCGACCACGGCCGCGTCGCGCCGCGAGCTCTGGAACGTCAACCGCGCGCCGTACGCCACCCCCGCCGCCCTGGTGTTCGCCGTCGCGCCGGCGCGCTGCGTGACGACGATGCCCTCGACCGCCGAGAGGTTCTTCGAGTAGTTGAGCTGGTAGGTCGCCGTGCCGGCCCAGCGGCCCCAGGTGTCGCGCAGGTTCGTGGTGAGGCCGACGCCGTAGCCGGGCAGGGCATCGCCGCGGTCGTTCTGGAGCGCGCCGACGTTGCCGGACCCGCCGAGCTGGAGCTGGAGCTCCTTCGGATCCCCGATCGTCCAGGTCGCGCCGACCCCCGCCTGCTCGCTCGTCGTCTTGAGCGTCTCGGCGTCGTTGCGGAAGGCGCCGTAGTTCGCGCCGGTGGTCGCGTTGAGGAGCAGCGCCTCGCTGTAGCGATAGGTCGCGGTGTACGCGGCGCCGTGGTTCGTCTGCTCGAAGGAGGGCGACGCGAAGCCCTCGATGAGCGAGTGCGCGTAGGAGTAGTTCGCGAACCCCGACCAGCGGCTCTGGGTGCCGAGGAGCGTCGTCGCCTGCAGGAACTCGGTGTCGAGGCGGGGGTTCAAGGTGGCGTTCGTCGTCGGGTCGCGGACGCTGTACTGGGCCGTGAGCTGGACGCGGTCCTCGCTCGTGAGGTCGGCGCCGCCGCTGAACGCGAGCCCGTGGCTGCGGTAGTTCGTGTCGGCGAACGCGCCGTCGCTCCAGGTGGCGTCGTAGCTCAGCCGGTAGTCGAGGTTCGCGAAGTTCTGCGACGCCTGCACCGTCGCGCGGTTCTGGATCGTGCGGTACTCGTCGCCGACGAGGGGGCGCGTGGTCTGGTCCATGCGGCTCGCGCTCGCCTCGAGGAGCGGGCCGCCCGAGAGCTGGTAGCGCACGTCGCCGCCGATCGAGTCGGTGACGTTGCTGCCGCTCTGCGCCGTCCCGGTGTCCACCGCGAAGTCGGACAGCGCGCGGGCGACGTACAGCGTCGTCGGCGCGTAGTCGCCGGCGAGCTGCGAGGTGCCGCGGAACGTCCAGCCGTTCGAGTTGCTGGGGGCCTGGGCGGCGGTGTTCCGCAGGGCGTCGTACTGCCCCGAGGCGTCGAGCTGGAGGAGGCCGGGGCTGAGCGGGCTCGCGTGGATCGTGCCGCCCGCCATCCAGTTCCAGACCGGGATGCGGTCCGCGACCCCGGCCGACCAGGCGTTCGTCTGGCTGTAGCCGCCGCCCACGATGGCGTTGCCCTCGAACGCCCCGGCCACGGGCGCGGCGAACGCCGCGGCGAGTGCGAGCACGGTACGAAGCCTCATCGCGCAGCTCCAGGGGTCACGATGGTCAGGGGCACCTCGACCGCGTAGCCCGCGGGCGCCGCGCGGAACGTCCAGGCCGCGGCCGCCATCTCCAGGCAGGCGTTGTCGAGGACCGCGCCCGCCTCGGTGGCGTAGCCGATCTCGGCGACGCGGCCCGCCGCGTCCACGCGGACGCGGAGGACGCCGTCGGCGCGCACGAGGTTCTTGCGGGCGAGCCCGCCGGCGAGGCAGGCCTCGATCTCGGCGCGGTGCGCGAGGACCTCGCGGCGCTGCGCCGCGTCGGCGCTGCCGGCGGGCTCCGCCGCGCCGGCGGGGGCGGCGCCGGCGGCGCGCGCCCGGCGCTCGAGGAGGACGACCCGGTCCGTCTGCAGCGCGAGGCGGCGCTCGATGGCGTCGACGCGCGTGCCCGCGGCGCCGAGCGCGACGTCCGTCGCCTCGAGCCGCTCGCGCGCGGCGGCGAGGCGGTCGCTGCGGCGCTGCAGCGCGGTCTCGCGCTGCGCCGGCGTCGCATCGGGCACGGCCGCGAGCTCGGCCTCGCGCTCGCGCGCCGCCTTCTCGCGGCCCGCCGCGCTCTCGACGACGATCCCGTTCGACCGCTCCTGGGCCTCGGCCTCGCGCTCGGCGGCGCGCGCTGCCTCCTCGGCGTCGGCGAGCTGCAGCTCGCGGTACGTCGCGGACCCGGCGACCCGTGCCGCGCGCTCGCGCGCGTCGAGCTCGCCCGCACGCGCCTGCAGCTCTGCCTCGCGCCGGGTGATGCGCTCGCGGGCCCCGTCGAGGCGCTCCTGCCGTGTCGCGAGCGCGCCCTCGGCGGCGTGCAGGCGGCGCTCGACGGCGTCGAGCCGCTCCGCCGCCGCGAGGAGGGCGCGCTTCTGGACCTCCTCGGGCGAGAGCTTCGGGGCGGCGCGGGCGACCGACGACGTCGGGGCGAGCGCGACGAAGTGCTCGCGCTGCGGGGAGTCCGGGGCGAGGTCGAGCCGCATGCGGAAGTGGGGGCGGTCGTCGGTGAAGCGGGGGGCGCCCACGGGCTTCGCCGGCGCGTCGAACACGGCGGCGGGCGGCGGCGCCTCGGCGGCGACGGGGGCGCGGCGCGGCGGGCGCGCGGCGACCGCGAAGCCGAGGCCGACGCGCAGGCCGCCGTCGCGCGGCAGCCAGTCGCAGCCGAACGACACGCCCATGGCCTGGGTGAGCTGCCAGCGCAGCGCCGCGCCGGCCATCGGCCCGTCGCGGTTGACGACCGCGTCGAACGCGACGTCGAGCCGGTCGCGCAGGTCGATCGTCGCCGCCGCGCCGGCGACGGCGCCGAGGCTCGCCGGGGCGTCGAGGTTCCGGTCGACGCCGGCGTACGCGGAGAGGCGCAGCCGCCCGACGACGGGCGTCGTGGCGAGGGCGCGCCCACCGGCGGTGCCGTGGCTGTTCGCCCGGTCGACGTAGGCATCGAGTGCGACGGCGGGGCGGAAGCCGGCGGCGTCCGCGAGGTGGAGCTTCAGCGCACCCGTGAAGAGGGTGGGCGTCGGAGCGGGATCGCCGGGGCGCCCCCAGTGGCGGAACGAGGCGCCCGCCTCGAGCCCGCTGCCGAGGCCGGTGACGATGGAGAGCGGGAACGGGCTCACCGTCGTGCCGACGGTGCCGGGGACGCGCGCGAGGGAGAGCTCGGTCGCGAGGGTCCCCGAGCGCGTGCCGACGACGTCGGCGGTCGGCACGTCGAGGATGCCGGACTCGCCGCCGCGGCCGGGAAAGACGTCGGTGTGCACCGCCGAGGAGGCGAGCGCGACGAGCGCGGCAGCGAGGGTGGCGGGCTGGATCACGCGCTCTCCTCGCCGCCGGCGCCGGGCTCGCGGCGCGCGACCGTGCGGGTGCTGCGGGTCAGGCCGAACTGCTGCAGGGTCCGCTCGACGCTGCGGGTGCTCACCGCGTGGCCGAGGCGGGCGAGGTCCTCCGCGATCTGCGCAGCGCTGCGCTCGGCATCGCGCAGCCGCGCCGTGACGATGAACCGGACCACCTCGAGCGGGCGCCGCCACGCGCTGCGGGGCCCGGGCGGCTTCGCGAGGAGGCCGGCGACGCCCAGCTCGCGGAACCGGCGGAGCTTCTCGTAGTACGTGCTGCGCGACCGGCCGAACTCGTCGAGGACCTCGTTGAGGGGACGGCCGCTCGTCTCGCCCTCGATGAGCATCGCGAGATCGCTGCACGCCTCGTCGTCCGTGCGCAGCGGGAGCTGGCCCGCCGGGCCCTTGATCATCCGCGCTGCTGGAGAGCGATTCATGCGTTCGACCGACGGGATCCGACGGATTGTGGCGGTACGTGAACAGACAAAAACCGCGGGGCGCGAAGAGCGCCCCGCGGTCGGTCAACCCGAATTACTTCGAGTGGCAGGTGGTGCAGAGGGCGCTGGCCGCGTTGTCCTTGCGGAGGAACTTGGCGATGTTCGCCGTGCCCACGACCACGCCGTGCGGGTCGTGGCAGGTGCCGCACTCGATGCCGAGCGCGCCGGTCGCCGCGCCGGAGTTGAAGTAGAGGCGGAGGCCGGTGAGCGAGGTCGGCGTCGTCGCCGCCTTGAAGCCCGTGATGGCCGTGTTGACCGCGATGCCGTTGTACGTGCCCGCCGGGCCGGCCGGGTAGGGGACGCCGACCGGGTGGTTACCACCGAGGTCGCTGTTCGAGGCGCCCGTGACGATGTCGTACGGCGTGCCGGTGAGGGTCGCGGTGAGCGTCGTCTTCACGGCGCCGGGGTCGTTGATGACGTTGCCGAGGGCCTGGGAGCCGTCGTGGCAGGAGAGGCACTTCAGCGAGCCGTCGCTGAGCGACGCCGGGAGGGCCGTCCCGTTGACCGTGTTCACGTTCGACCAGACGAACGAGCCGTTCGTCGTCGGCAGGTTGCGGTTCCAGAGGGCGGTCGTCGCCTTGTTGGCGCCGTGCGGCGTGTGGCAGAACGCGCAGACCTGGTTCGTGCCGGAGCCCGCCGACAGGTTGTGCAGCGAGTTGACGATGTCGCCGAACGCCAGGGCGGGGACCATCGCCGCCACCGCAACCAGCGCCTTGAGAATGTTCCGCATCACGTGCTCCCTGGAGGGGGTTTCCCTCCGTGTCGTCCGCTACGGCCGCGCACCATGCGCGAACCGCTTCACGACCAGTGGCCGCCCGCTAGGTCAACCATGCGTCGTGGCTTTCGAGATTCGTCCTTAGCAACCCGGGTGCCAGCGGAGAGGCCGGAAAAACCCAGTCGTGGCGTAAGGCCACATGCCGTGGCTGTGGGACAGGACGCAGCGTGCGTGAGATGCCCCACCCACGCTGCCCCCACTCACTTCGCGGCGCCGCTCGCGGCGGTGGGAGCGGCCGGCTCGAGCGAGTCCGCTGCGCTGGTGTTCACGAGGTCGTAGACGTTCACCCGCGCCTGGATCTCGTTCGCGACGTAGATGCGGTTCTTCTGCTGGTCGATCGCGATCGCGCTCGGGATGTCGAAGTGCTCGACGATCTGCGCCTTGCCGCCGAAGTACATGAGCGGCTGGAAGTCCTTGTTGAAGATCTGGACCACCGAGTGCTCGCCGTCGGCGACGTACAGGTTGCCGAAGGCGTCGAAGGCGAGGCCCTTCGTCCGCGCCAGCGCGCCCACCGTGTCGCCCGCCTCGCCGTACGCGCGCAGGAGCTTGCCCTCCGGGTCGAAGACCTGGATGCGGAAGTTCATCGCGTCGTTCACGTACAGGTTCCCGGCGGCGTCGAGCGCGAGGTAGGAGGGGAAGTTGAACTGCCCCTCCTCGGAG
The DNA here is from genome assembly GCA_045802735.1 of Anaeromyxobacteraceae bacterium. Lineage (GTDB taxonomy): Bacteria > Myxococcota > Myxococcia > Myxococcales > Anaeromyxobacteraceae > Anaeromyxobacter_A. The sequence continues at coordinate 6,525 of JBJMQK010000659.1, forward strand.
CCCCGCCCGTGGCCGATCTCGCGCATGAGGCGGCCCTCGAGCGTGTACGCGAGGACGCGGTGGTTCTCGGAGGAGACGCGCGAGGTGTCGGCGACGTAGATGACGCCGCGCGCGCGGTCGATGGCGAGGCCCGTCGGACGCTCCGTCTCCTTGCCGAAGGAGCGCAGCCGCTTGCCGTCCTTCGAGAAGACCACGACGCGCGCCGCCTTCGTCTCGCTGACGTAGACGTTCTCCTGCGCGTCGAGCGCGACGTTGCACGGCTGCTCGAACGGCTCGTCGGGCGCGAAGCGCGTCATCTTCTTCGCGGTGAGGTCGACGCGGAGGATCTGGCTGCCGCGCAGGTCGGCGACGTAGAGGCGGTCGCCGTCGTCGGAGAGCGCGAGCCCCATCGGGTGGCGCATGCCGAAGTCGTTGTTGGCCCCGCCGAACATGATCTTGCTGAGGCTCGCCCAGCGGCCGCTCGAGAGGTCCTCCTCGGAGCGGAACGCCATGACGAAGCGGATGCGGGGCTTCTCGGGCGGGTCCGGCCACACGACGGGCGGCTTCGGCGGCGGCGCGTGCGCGCAGGCCGAGAGGGCGCCGGCCAGCGCGAGGCCGAGGACGTGGATGCGAGTGCGATGCATGGGGGCTCCGTTCCTGGTTCGAGGCCGCTTCAGGCGCGCGTCCGGTCGAGCGCGGCGAGCGCGCGCTCGTCGATCTCGACGCGGGCGGCGCCGCGCAGCTGCTGCATGCGCCGCGTGAGCGCGGCGTCCTGCTCCATCGCCTGCACCCGCTCGGCGATCGTCGCGCGGACCTCCGCGAGCGGCGCCGTTCCCGCGGGGACGACCGCGCCGCAGCGGACGAGGTGCAGCCCGCGCGCCCCGTAGACGGGCCCGGCGACGACCCCGGGCTTCGCCTCGCGGAGCGCCTGCGCGAGCGCCGGCTCGCCGCCCCTGGCGAGGGCGCCGAGGTTCGCGAGCGGAAACTCGCCGAGCGCGCCGCCCGCGGCCGCCGTCTCCTTGTCCTGGCTGAGCTGCCGCGCGACGTCCTCGAAGCGCTCGCCGGCGGCGAGCCGCTTGTTCGCGCGCTCGGCGTCGGCGCGCGACTCGAGCAGGATGTGCCCGCAGGCGCGCCGCTCGGGCCTCTGGAACTCCGCCGCGTGCTGCGCGTAGTAACGCTCGATCGCGGCGGCGT
>JBJMQK010000661.1:0-3040 GCA_045802735.1 Anaeromyxobacteraceae bacterium
GAGACGGCGGCGACGGAGGCGTCCTTCGCATGCCCGTTGCGCGGGCCGAGGTCGTCCTTCGTCACGCGGCCGCCGGGGCCGGTGCCGGCGACGGCGTTGATGTCGATCCCCATCTGCCTCGCGAGCGCGCGCACCGCCGGCGCTGCGAGCGCCTTTCGCTCCGGCGCGGACGGCGCGCGCGGCGCGGCGAGGGCCGTCGACGCGGCGGCGGGCGCCTCCCGCGCGATCTCCGCGCCCGTCACCTCGGGTGAGGGCAGCGCCTCGGGCCGGACCTCCTCGACCAGCTCCAGGATCGGCTCGTGGACCTTCGCGAGCTGGCCGACCTCGCACAGGAGCTTCGTGACCGTCCCGCGGCGCGGCGAGGGCAAGGTCACCGTCGCCTTGTCGGTCATGACCTCGACGAGCGGCTGGTCCTCGACGACGTGGTCGCCGGGCTTCACGAACCACTGCTGCACCTCGGCCTCGACCACGCCCTCGCCGATGTCCGGCAGGATGAACTTGAACGCCATGGTCGCTCCTCGGACGCCCGCCTAATAGCGCACGGTGTCGCGGATCGCGCGCACGATGCGGGGGGCGCGCGGCAGGTACTCGTTCTCGAGCGTGTACGGGAACGGCGTGTCGAACCCGGTGACGCGGGCGATCGGCGCCTCGAGCGAGAGGAAGCAGCGCTCCTGGATGAGCGCGGCGAGCTCCGCCCCGAAGCCGCACGTCCGCGGCGCCTCGTGCACGATGACGACGCGCCCCGTCTTCGTGGCCGACGCGACGATCGCGTCGACGTCGAGCGGCTGCAGGGAGCGGAGGTCGAGCACCTCGCAGTCGATGCCCTCCGCCTCCGCCTCGCGCGCCGCCTGGTCGGCCTCGTGCCACATCGCGCCCCACGCCAGCACCGTGACCTGGTGCCCGGCGCGCGTCACCTTCGCCTTCCCGAGCGGGATGGCGTGCTCCCCCTCCGGCACCTCGCCCTTCGCCGCGCGGTACACGCGCTTCGGCTCGAAGAAGAGGACCGGATCGGGGTCGCGGATCGCGCTCGTCAGGAGCCCCTTCGCGTCCTCCGGCGTGGCCGGCACGACGACCTTCAGCCCCGGCGTGTGGAGGAAGTAGGCCTCCGGTGACTGGGAGTGATAATGGCCGCCGCGGATGCCGCCGCCGTAGGGCGAGCGGATGACCATCGAGCAGGCCCACTGGCCCCCCGACCGGTAGCGGTACTTCGCCACCTCGCTCACGATCTGGTCCATCGCCGGGAAGATGAAGTCGCCGAACTGGATCTCCGGGACGGGCTTCAGGCCGTAGAGCGCCATCCCGACCGCCGTGCCGATGATGCCGCTCTCCGCGAGCGGCGTGTCGATGACGCGGTCGGCGCCGAACTCCTCGTAGAGGCCCTGCGTCGCGCGGAAGACGCCGCCGAACTTGCCGACGTCCTCGCCGAGCACCACCACGTTCGCGTCGCGGCGCATCTCGAGCCGGAGCGCGTCGTTCACTGCCTGGATGATGTTGTAGGTCGGCATGGCCGGACCCCCTCACTTCGGCCGGGGCGCGCGCGGGTCCGAGACGCGGGGGTCGTCGGCGATCGCGCGGCGCAGCTCCTCGAGCTGCTCGCGCTGCTGCCACGCCGGCTCGGCGTAGACGCCCTCGAAGAGGGTCTCGAGCGGCGGCTTCGGCGGGTGCGCCTCGGCCTCCTTCACCGCCTTCAGGATCTCCTCGCGGATCTCGGCGCGGAGCCGCTCGTCGTCCGCGTCGCCGAGGAGCCCGCGCGAGGTGAGGTGCAGGCGCAGGCGGAGGATCGGATCCTTCTTGCGCCAGGGCTCCACGAGGTCCGCGGGCCGGTAGGCGCGCGGGTCGTCGGAGGTGGAGTGGCCCTCGACGCGGTAGGTCACGCACTCGAGCAAGGTCGGCCCGTCGCCGCGCGCGGCGCGCTCTCGGGCGCGGCGCGTGGCCGCGTGCACGGCGAGGAGGTCGTTCCCGTCCACCCGCTCGCCGCGCATGCCGTAGGCGACCGCCTTCTGCGCGATCGTCTCCGACGCGGTCTGCCGGTCGCGCGGCACGCTGATCGCCCAGCCGTTGTTGCGGCACACGAACACCACCGGCACCTTGTTCACCCCGGCGAAGTTCATGCCGGTGTGGAAGTCGCTCGCGCTCGTCGCGCCCTCGCCGAAGTACACGAGCGCGACCATCTCCTCCTTCTTGATGCGCGCCGCCCACGCCGCGCCCACGGCTTGCGGGATCTGCGTGGCGATCGGCGACGAGATCGACGTGAAGAGCCCCGGCCGCCACGCCTCGTGGCACGGCATCTGGTGGCCGAGCATCGCGTCGCCGGCGTTGCCGAGCAGATCGCAGACGTAGGTCGCGAGCGGCATCCCGCGCAGGAGCACCGCGCCGTGCTCGCGGTAGCAGGGGAAGATCCAGTCGGTCCGCTCCATCGCGCTCGCGCTGCCGACGACCGCCGCCTCCTCGCCGATGGACCCGATGTAGAAGCCGATGCGCCCCTGCCGCTGCAGGTGGACCATCCGCTCGTCGAGCTGGCGGTTCAGCACCATGAAGCGGTAGAGCGCGACGAGCTCGGCGTCACCGAGCGTCACCTGCGCGGGATCGGCGCTGCCGTCGTCGGCGAGCAGGCGGAAGAGCGGATAGGCCTCGCCGGACGCCGGGGCGACGGGGGCGTCGCCGGAGGCGCCGTCGGCGCGGCGCGGCAGGCCGCGGAGGTGGGGCTCACGCCGCATCGGTCGCCTCCCCTGCCCCGCCCGGCTCCCGCCGCGAGGCGATCTCTCCGCGCAGGAACAGCTCCGCCGCGCGGTAGCTCGAGCGCACGAGCGGGCCGCTCGCGACGTAGCGGAAGCCGTGGCGCTCGCCGAGCGCCTTGTAGGCCGTGAACGTCCCGGGCGACACCCACTCGGCGACGGGCAGGTGCCAGGCGGAGGGGCGCAGGTACTGGCCGAGGGTGAGGATCTCGACGCCGGCGCCGCGCAGGTCGCGCATCGCCTGCTCGAGCTCGGCCTCGCTCTCGCCGAGGCCCACCATGATCGACGACTTCGTCACGACGCCC
>JBJMQK010000663.1:0-3041 GCA_045802735.1 Anaeromyxobacteraceae bacterium
CGGTTCCTGCCGGAGGGGCTCTGGGGCCGCGCGCACCGGCGGCTCGCGCGGCGCGAGCCGAAGGGGGTCGCCCATGGCGCTCCTGGAAGCTAGGGCGCTCACCCGGCACTTCGGCGGCCTGCGCGCGGTCGGCGACCTCACGTTCGAGGTGAGGGAGGGCGAGATCCTCGGCCTCATCGGCCCGAACGGCGCGGGCAAGACGACGGTGTTCAACCTCGTCTCCGGGTTCGTGCGCCCGTCGTCGGGCGAGGTGCGCCTCGACGGCGAGAGCCTGGTCGGCCTCCGGCCCCACGCCGTCGTGAAGCGCGGCGTCGCGCGCACCTTCCAGATCGTGAAGCCGTTTCCGGGGCTCTCCGTGCGCGAGAACGTGACGCTCGCCGCGTTCCTGCGCCACCCGGCGCGGCGCGACGCCGAGGCCGCCGCGGACGCGGTGCTCGAGCGCATCGGGCTCGGGGCGCGCGCCGCCGCGCTCGCGCGCGAGCTGACGCTCATGGAGCAGAAGCGGCTGGAGGTGGCGAAGGCGCTCGCGACCGGGCCGCGCCTCCTGCTGCTCGACGAGCCGATGGGCGGGCTCACGCCGACGGAGGTCGGGGTCGCCTCGGCGCTGGTGCAGGCGATCCGCGCCGGCGGCGTCACCGTCGTGCTCGTCGAGCACGTGATGAGGGCGATCATGCGCATCTCGGATCGCGTCCTCGTCCTGCACCACGGCGAGAAGATCGCCGACGGGCTCCCTGCCGAGGTGGTGAAGGACCCGCGCGTCATCGCCGCCTACTTCGGGAAGCGGGCCGCGTGATGCTCGCCGTCGAGGGGCTCTCCGCCGCCTACGGCGCGGTGACGGCGCTGTGGAGCGTGACGTTCGAGGTGGGGAAGGGCGAGGTCGTCGCGCTCGTCGGCGGGAACGGCGCCGGCAAGACGACGACGCTCAAGGCGCTCTCCGGGCTCGTGCGCCCGCGCGCGGGCTCGATCCGCCTCGACGGCGAGCGCCTCGACGCGCTCGCGCCGGCGGCGATCGTCGCGCGGGGCCTCATCCACGTGCCCGAGGGCCGCAAGCTCTTCCCGGAGATGACGGTCCGCGACAACCTGCTGCTCGGCGCCTACTCGCCCGCGGCGCGTCCGCACCAGGCCGAACGGCTCGCGCAGGTGTTCGAGACCTTCCCGCGGCTGCGCGAGCGCGCGCGCCAGCTCGCGGGGACGCTCTCCGGCGGCGAGCAGCAGATGGTCGCGATCGGCCGCGGCCTCATGGCGGGCCCGCGCATCCTCATGATGGACGAGCCGTCGCTCGGCCTCGCGCCCATCCTGGTCGTCGAGATGTTCGGCGTCAGCGAGGCGATCCACCGCGCCGGCGTGACGGTGCTGCTCGTCGAGCAGAACACGGAGCACGCGCTCGCGATCGCCGACCGCGGGTACGTGCTCGAGTCGGGCCGGGTCGTGCTCGCCGGCACCGGCGCGGCGCTGCTCGCCGACGCGCGCGTGCGCGAGGCGTACCTGGGGTTGTGAGTCGCCGCCGCGTCCGGAAACGGCGAGACGGCGCCCGGGCGATCGGGTAAGCGAGGAGGGTGAACGCGGGAGGAACGACCATGGCGCTGCATGAGACGGTGATGGAGAGCCCCATCGGAACGCTGCGGCTCGTCGCCGAGGGCGACGGGCTCGCGGGCCTGTACATGGAGGAGCACGCGCACGCGCCGAGCGTCGTGTCAGGCGCCGGGGCGGGCGGGGAGGGCGACGCCGTGCTCGAGGAGGCGCGCCGCCAGCTCGAGGCGTGGTTCGCCGGCGCGCGCACCGCGTTCGACCTGCCCCTCCGGCCGCGCGGCACGCCGTTCCAGCTCGCGGTGTGGCGCGCGCTCGAGGCGATCCCGTACGGCGAGACGCGCAGCTACCGCGACATCGCGATCGCCATCGGGCAGCCGTCGGCGGTCCGCGCGGTGGGCGCGGCGAACGGGCGGAACCCGCTCTCGATCGTCGTGCCCTGCCACCGCGTCATCGGCGCCGGCGGCGCGCTCACCGGCTACGGCGGCGGGCTCGATCGCAAGCGCTGGCTCCTCGCGCACGAGCGCGCCGTGCTCGAGCGGAGCGGCCGCGGCGCCCCGGGCGTCACCCGCTCGCTCTTCTCGCCGGCGCGGTGAGGCTCGTCGCCGCCGCGCTGCTCGTCGGGTCGGCGCTCCTCCACGCCTCGTGGAACGCGCTCCTGAAGCGCGAGCGCGAGCCGCGGCGCGCGGTGGTCGGCGTGCTCGGGGCGGCGCTCGCCATCGCCGCCGCCGCGGCGCTCGCCGATCCGGCGCCGGCGTTCGCGACGCGCGCGGCGTTCGGCTGGGCGGTCGGCGCCGGCGCGCTCGAGGGCGTCTACTTCGCGACGCTCGCCGCCGCGCTCGCCGGGGCGGGCTACGGCGCCGTGTACGCGGTGGCGCGCGGCGGCGCGATGCTGGTCGTGTGGCCCGCCGCGCCGCTCCTCCTCGCCGAGCCGGTCACGGCGTCCGGGGTCGCCGGCGCGGCGCTCGTCGCGGTGGGCCTCGTCCTCGTCACGGCGGCGGGTTCGCACGCGTGGCGGTCGCCGCGCGCGCTCCCGTTCGCGCTCGCCTGCGCCGCCAGCATCGCCGGGTACCACCTCTGCTACGACCGCGCGCTGCACGCGGGTGCGCGCCCGGCGCCGCTCTTCGCCGTCGCGCTCGCCGTGGCGTGGCCGTTCGTGCGCGCGACCGCACCGGCGCGGGGACCCGCGAGCGCGGCGCTCCGGCCCGCCGACCTCGCGCGCTGGGGCGTCGCCGGCCTCGTCTGCACCGGGTCCTTCCTGCTGTTCCTGGCCGGGCTCGCCGCGACGGGCGCGGCCGCGGCGCTGACCGTGCGCAACACCTCGATCCTCTTCGCGCAGGCGATCTCGGCGGCCATGGGGGAGCGCCCCGGGCCGCGCCAGCTCGCGGGGAGCGTGGCGATCGCGGTCGGGGCGACGCTCGTGCTGCGGTGAGGCGGTGGGCAGCGGAGTCGAAGGGCGAGGCGCTGTCGATGCGGACGGGTGAATTCACTCTCGCCAGGAGAAGCGCACGATC
>JBJMQK010000702.1:0-4654 GCA_045802735.1 Anaeromyxobacteraceae bacterium
GCGCCGCCGCCTCGCGCGCGAGCGCCTGCGCGGCCTCGCCCGCCACGCGCCCGCACAGCGCCGCGGCGCGCGCCGGGGCGAGCGCCGCCGCCAGCGCCACGACGGTGTGCTCGCGCGCCGTCATCGACGGGCGCCTCTCCACCCGCGCACGAGCGCCGCGGGATCCAGTCGCGCGAGGGTCGTGCGCGCGAGGAGCGCCACCGCGCCCGCGGCGGCCGCCGCCGCGGCGAGGAGCAGCGCGGCGCGCCCTCGCGGCGCCGCGCGCGGCGGAGCACCTGCGATCGGCGCCGCCTCCGTCACGACGACCGCGACCGCGCCTGCGTCGAGCCCGGCGACGCCCCCCGCCACGAGCGCCGCGATCCCGCCGGCGAGCGGCTCGATGCGACCGCGCGCGCCGGGGCGCGCCTTCACCAGCACCGCCGCGCGCGACGCAGGCGGGATGCCGCCGCGGAGCGGATCCTGCTCGGCGAGCGCGAGGTGCACGCGTGCCTCGACGACGCCGTCGATCGCCTCGACGCTGCGCGCGAGCTCGCCGGAGAGCGCGTGCAGGTACAGCGCGCGCTCCTCCGTCGGGCTCGGGACGACGCTCCCCTTGCCGAACACCTCGCCGAACCCCGGCGCGCGCAGCCGCGGCAGCTCGCGCTCGGCGAGGATCCGCTGCGCTCGCGCTGCGTCCGCGCCTGCCACGTCGACGCGCCAGACGCCCTCGCCGCGCTCGTCTGCGCGCTTCTCCCCGCGGATGCCCCCCTCGTCGAGCGCGACGAGCACCGCGTTCGCCTGCGATTCCTCGAGGCCGTGGGCCAGCTCGTCGCGGCCGCAGGCGGTGGTGAGGGCGAGGAGGGCGAGGACGACGGGCGTGTGGTTCGCGCTTCGGGGCAGGGTCGGGCCCTTGGACTCCGCTTCGCGGAGCCTGTCCTGAGCGGAGGCCGCAGAGCGGCCGGAGTCGAAGGGCTCAGGGCGAGCGGAGGGGGTCGGGGTCGCGTTCGCGTTCGACGTCGGGTGCGGGGTCGGGTTCGGGTTCGGGGTCGACTTCGGCTTTGCTTCGACGCCGGCCATCCACGTCGTTCTCGTCCTTCGCGTCCGGGCTCTGCGCGGCATGGAACGGCTCCTTCACACCTGCGTGTTGATGGCCTGCTTCACGCCCTGGGCCGCGCCCTCCACCGCCTTCGAGGCGATCTCGAGCGTCTGGGTGTAGCGGTACGCGTCCGCCTGCAGCGCGAGGAGCTCCTGGGCGGTGAACGTCTGGCCGCGCCGTGCCGCGGCGAGGGCGCCGTCGAGGCGCTCGCGCGCGCGCTCCACCGCCTCGAGGCCCGCCCGTGCGGTCTGCCCCGGCGACGCCGGCGCGCCGCCGCCGGCGATCGGCGCAGGAGCGCCTCCTCGGGCGCGCAGCGCGTCGCCGAAGCTCGCGCACGGAGGACGAGGCGATGGCGCCGTCGCGGCGCGCAGCGCCGCGGTCGCCGGGGCGATGGGCATGGCGCCTCCTCAGTGGATGTTGTTGATCGCCGATTTCGCGCTGTCGTGCTTCACCTTCATGACGTTCGTCACGGCGGTGAACTCGCGGCTCTCGCGCTGCATCGACTCCTGGAGCTGCAGGTACTGGAGGTTGAAAGTCTGCGCTTCCTGCTGCAGCGCACGGGTGGCCTCGACGACGTCGCCGCCGCCCGCGGCTCCCGCCCCGGCCGCGCTCCCCGCAGTGATTCCGGCACTGCCGCCGGTGAGCGCTCCGCCCCCGCCCGTGCCGACCCGTGCAGGCGCGGGCGCGGCGGCGCGCACGGCCCCGGCGAGCACCGCGCCACCCGGCACGTACGGCGCGGCGAGCGCGACCGAGCTTGCGATGCCGCTCGCGACGTGCGCGGCGGCGTTGTGGAGCGCCGCCCCGAAGCGGCCCGGCTCGGCCTTGCGTTCGGTGGAGGGCGCGACGACGAGCGTTCCGATGCGTTCCATGGACGTCTCCTTTGCGAGCGAAGAGGAGCAACGGCCGTGCCGCGCGCGCACGCGCGCCAGACGCGCCGCGCCGGACGACGCGCCGTCCGCGCCGCGGCCCGGGCGGCCGCGGCGCGGCCCGGGGGCGCGCGCCGTGCTACGTCCACGGTGTGTCTGGCCCCGAGCAGCTCCGCCGTCTCTCCGACGCGCTCGTCGCGGTCCAGCGCCCGATCCGCATCCTCAAGGCCATCAACTGGGATGCCTCGGTCCACGAGCGCTTCTTCCGCGCCGGCGCGAACGAGCTGCCCCGCCCCGAGTACGCGCCGCTCGGCTACGACCCCGCCGACAAGGTGAAGGAGCTGCGCGCGCTGAAGCGCCTCATCCGCGGCCGGAACCCCGTCGAGGTTCTCCTGCGCGAGAAGTGCGACGAGTTCGTGCTCGTCACGCGCATGCTGGCGGCGCGCGGGACGAGGCGCTTCTACGAGCTGTCGCGGCGCGTCTACGGCGACCCGCGCGACCGCTTCCCCGACAACCCCGTCGACAACCTCGCGGTCGCGCGCCTCTGGGCGTCGCGGCCGCGGGCCCGCAACGAGGACTCGACCATCCCTGCGGAGGACGCGGCGCGCCAGGTGCACGACCTCTGCGCGCCGTACCTCGGCGGCAAGGTGCAGGTCGTCGTCCGCGCTCGGCTCACCGCCAACGCCGCCGCCGGGGCGACGCGGATCACCTTGAAGAAGGGCGCGCTCTTCACGCCGCGGCAGGTGCTCGCGCTCGCCCATCACGAGGGGCTGTGGCACGTCCTCACCTCGATGAACGGCTTCGCGCAGCCCGTGCTCACGGTGCTCGGCGTGGGGCTCCCGCGGCACACCGAATCGCAGGAGGGCGGCGGCATCGTCGCCGAGTTCCTCACCGGGCACATCACCGACGAGCGGTACATCGAGCTCGGCGAGCGCACCATCGCCGTCGACATGGCGGCCCGCGGCGCCGACTACCTCGAGGTCTATCGCTACCTCCTCGCGCGCTTTCCGCCGCGCAAGGCGGCCCAGATGAGCGAGCGCGTCTTCCGCGGCGGCGTGGTCGAGGGCGGCGCGCCGTTCACGAAGGACGTCGCGTACCAGCGCGGCTACTGCCGGACGTTCAACTTCCTGCGGGCCGCGCTCGAGGGGCGCGATCTCGACGTCGTGCGCGCGTTCCTCGCCGGGAAGATGAGCGTCGACGAGGCCGAGCTGGTGCGGGACCTCGTGGAGGAGGGGCTCTGCGCCGGCCCGGTGCACCTGCCGGCCTGGTTCGACGACATCGACCGGCTGAACGCCACCGTGACGCACTCCGTGACGATGAACCGCTTCAGCCTACCGTCGATCAGCCGCTACTACGCGCGGCGCCGCGAGCGGAAGAAGGACTGGCCCGAGGAGCCGCCGCCCGGCGGCGCCGAGGTGGGGCCCGAGGCGCCGGCGCCCGCGGGTCACGTGACGGCGGCGCCGAAGAGGCGGCCCACGAGATAGGTGATCCCGGCGGCCACGGCGGCGAGGCCGACCATGCGGCCGCCGGAGAGGAACGGGTTCGTCCCCGAGAGGAAGCCGACGAGCCCGCCGACGCCGGCGAGCACGAGGCCCGCGAGCCCGGCGGACGTCGCCATCGCGGCGAGGCCCCCGAGGAACAGGAACGGGATCACCGGGATGGCCGCGCCGATGGCGAACATGACGAAGGAGGACGCCGCGGCCTGCGCCGGCGAGCCGAGGTCGTCCGGGTCGAGCCCGAGCTCCTCGCGCACGAGCGTGTCGAGGGCCTGCACCGGGTTCTTGAGCATCTCCGCGGCGGTGCGGCTCGCCTGCTCCGTCGAGAGCCCCTTCTGCTTGTAGATGAGGGCGAGCTCCGCGGCCTCCTCCTCCGGTGCCTCCTCGATCTCGCGCTTCTCCAGCGCGATCTGGCGCGAGAGGATGTCGCGCTGGCTCGCGACCGAGGTGTACTCGCCGACGGCCATCGACGAGGCGCCGGCGAGGAGCCCCGCGAACCCGGTGACGAGCAGCGTGCGCGGGTCGTGCACCGCGCCCGCCACCCCGAGCACGAGCGAGAGGTTCGACACGAGCCCGTCGTTCATCCCGAAGATCGCCGCGCGGATCGCCCCGGCGCGCCCGCCGCCCCGGTGCCAGCGCTCGCGCTGCGCGATGAGCCCGCGCGCCTCCTGCGGCTGGCCCTTCCCCATCCCCGCGATGACGCTCCGGTGCTCGCGCTCCTCGTCGGCGAGCGCGGTCGCGTCGCCGTCGCCGCGACCCGCCTGGTCCCTGTACTTCTGGGCGTCGGTCCCCTCGTCCGCGAGCACGAGCGGGAGCACCGCCCCGGTGCCGAGCCGCCGCGCGAGCCAGATGAGGACGCGGATGCGAGAGCTGGGGCGCTCCGGCGGCAGGGTGGCGCCGGCCTTCTCGAGCTTGCGCGCCCAGACGTCGGCGTGGCGGCGCTCGCCCGCGGCGAGGTCGCGGAACGAGCGCTTGCGCTCGGGATCGCGCTCCAGGTTCGCGAGCCCTTCGTACAGGGCCGCGCCGTCGCGCTCGTCGAGGAGGTTCTGGAGCCAGAGGTCCGTCCGAGGTTCCATGCGGAAACGATAGCAGGGCCCGCTCGAGCGGGCTCCGCGATCCGGCGTCCGCGCGCCGTTCAGGCGCGGGTGTCGCTCGAAGGCCTGCCACGGACCTCGACGCGCAGGGGCTCCTTGACCATCCCCCGAAAATTGCGCACG
>JBJMQK010000011.1:0-11229 GCA_045802735.1 Anaeromyxobacteraceae bacterium
CGGGAGGCGACGAAATCAATGGAGCCCGGCGCCTCGATCATCAACGTCAGCTCCATCCAGGCCAGGGACCCTTCCCCGAACTTGCTCGCCTACGCGACGACGAAGGGCGGGCTCGTGACGTACTCGCAGGCCCTTGCCGGCATGGTCGCGAAGCGCGGGATCCGGGTGAACGTCGTCGCTCCGGGTCCGGTCTGGACGCCGCTCGTCGCGGCCACGACGGATCCGGAGAAGCTGAGCCAGTTCGGTGGCGACACGCCGCTCGGCCGGCCAGCGCAGCCTGCCGAGCTCGCGCCGGCGTTCGTCTTCCTCGCCTGCGACGAGTCGCGCTACGTGAGCGGCGAGATCCTCGGCGTCACGGGCGGCCAGACGCTCGCGTGACGCCGGGGGCCCGTCGCGCGCGCCCTCGCGGTATGCTGCGGCGCCGTCCGCCGCCTGCCACGAGGGGTCCCGATGAGTCGCACCGTCACCGCCGACGAGGCCGTCTCCGTCATCAAGTCGGGCGATCGCGTCTTCATCCACAGCGTCGCCGCCGCGCCGAAGCGCCTCATCGACGCGATGACGGCGCGCGCGAGCGAGCTGCGGGTCGTCGAGGTCGTCCAGCTCCACACCGAGGGCGAGGCGCCGTACGCCGCGCCGGCGCTCGCGAAGAGCTTCCGCGTGAACGCCCTGTTCGTCGGCGCGAACGTGCGCGAGGCGGTGCAGGCGGGCCGCGCCGACTACCTCCCGGTCTTCCTCTCGGAGGTGCCGCAGCTCTTCCGCGGCGGGCTCCTGCCGCTCGACGTCGCGCTGGTGCAGGTCTCGCCGCCCGACCGCCATGGCTACTGCTCGCTCGGCGTCTCGGTCGACGCGTCGCGCGCGGCGGTGCAGACCGCGCGCACCGTCATCGCGCAGGTGAACCCGCTCATGCCGCGCACGCACGGCGACGGGCTCATCCACGTCGACGCCATCGACTTCCTGGTGGAGGGGCGGGAGCCGATCCCGGAGCTCGTCCGCCACCCGATCACGGACTGCGAGCGCGCCATCGGTCGCCACTGCGCGGAGCTGGTCGAGGACGGCGCGACGCTGCAGCTCGGGATCGGCGCCCTCCCCGACGCCACGCTCTCGTGGCTCGGCGATCACCACCGCCTCGGCATCCACTCCGAGATGATCTCGGACGGCATCGTCGACCTCGTCGAGAAGGGCGTCATCACCGGGGAGGCGAAGCGCGTCCACCCCGGGAAGATCGTCGCCGGGTTCGCGCACGGCACGCGGCGACTCTACGACTTCCTCGACGACAACCCGCTCGTGCAGCTGCTCGACATCGCCTACGTGAACGACACCGCCGTCATCCGCCGGAACCCGAAGGTCACGGCGATCAACAGCGCGCTCGAGGTCGACCTCACCGGGCAGGTGTGCGCGGACTCGATCGGCGAGCACCAGTACTCCGGCGTCGGCGGGCAGATGGACTTCATCCGCGGGGCGGCGCTCTCGGAGGGCGGCAAGCCCATCATCGCCCTCCACTCGGTGACGAGCACCGGTGCGTCGCGCATCGTCTCGCACCTCAAGCCCGGCGCCGGCGTCGTCACGACCCGCGCGCACGTGCACTTCGTCGTCACGGAGCACGGCATCGCCGACCTGTCGGGCAAGAACCTGCGCCAGCGCGCGGCCGCGCTCATCGCCGTCGCGCACCCGTCGCAGCGCGACGCGCTCGCGGCGGAGGCGCGGAGGCGCTTCGGGAGCTGGTGATCACCCCGCCTGCAGCGCGCTCACGCAGGCGAGCAGGGCCGCCCGGGAGAAGGGCTTCTCGACGACCGGGCAGGCGCACGCCTCGAGCAGCGCCTCGGCGCGCGGGGAGAACGCACCGCCCGTCAGGATCGCGAAGCGCCGGGCCTGGTCGGGCGCTTCCCGCAGGAGCGCCGCGTGCACCTCGGCGCCGTTCATCTCCGGCATCATGAGGTCGCAGAGGATGGCGTCGAACCGCGCGCCGGTACGGACGAGCGCGAGGGCGCCGCGGCCGTCCGCTGCGGCGCTGACGTCGCACTGCGCTGAGAGGGCGCGCTCGATGGTGCGGCGGACGATCGCCTCGTCGTCCACGACGAGGACCTTCGCGCGCCCGCCGCCGGCGCGCTCCGTGAGTTCCATGCGACACTCGATAGCACGGCACCCCGGTTCCGTGGTCACTGAAAGTGGATTTTTACGACGCGGGCGGATCGCGCGGTTCCCCGGCCCAGGAGCTGCTAGCCTTCGTCGATGTTCCTCCGCGAGGACCCGCTCCTCGACGCCGCCGTCGACCGGAGCCTCGTCCTCGAGGCCCTGGGGATCGCCCACGAGGTCGCGCCCACGCCGGACGGCCGCTGGGCGCTCGTGGTGGACGACGGCGACGCGCCGGCGGCCGAGGCGGCGCTCTCGGCCTGGGAGGCGGAGAACGCCGCCCCGTCGCCGGCGGCGCCTGCGCCCGAGTACGGCCACACGCTCACCGGCGCCGTCGCGGCGCTCCTCCTCGTCGCGTTCGCCGCCGCGGTGCGGCGCTGGCCGGCGGTCCCGTGGGACGCGATCGGCAGCGCGGACGCCGCGCGCATCGTTCACGGTGAGTGGTGGCGCACCGCGACGGCGCTGACGCTCCACGCCGACGCGGCCCACGTCGCCGGGAACGCCGCCGCGCTCGCCGTCTTCCTCGGCGCGCTGGCGCAGCGCCTCGGGCCGGCGCGCGCCGCCTGGCTGACCCTCGCGGCGGGGCTCGCCGGGAACGCGGCGGTCGCGGCCGTCGCGCGGGGCGGGTACGTCTCCGTCGGCGCGTCGACCGCGGTGTTCGGCGCGCTCGGCGCGCTCTCCGCGCTGCAGGTGCCGCGGCGCCGTGCCTGGGTGACGCTCGGCGTGGGCGCCGCCCTGCTCGGCCTGCTCGGCACCGGCGCGCGCGCCGACCTCCTCGCGCACCTCTTCGGCTTCCTCGCCGGCATCGCGGAGGGCTTCCTCGTGCGCCGCTTCCGCCCGGCGCGGCGATCGGCCGCGCAGCCCGCGCTCGCGCTCGTCGCCGCGGGCGTCCTCGCGCTCGCATGGGTGCGCGCCATCCGCTGACCGCCCCGTGGCACGCGCGCCCGCCCGGCCGCACCTTGGAAGCGTGCGCAGCGATGTGGCGGGGACGATCGGCGATCATGCGGTGATCGGCGACGGGCGCTCGGCGGCGCTCGTCACGCGCGCCGGGGTCGTGGACTGGCTGTGCTGGCCGCGCGTGGACAGCCCGGCGTGCCTCGCCCGGCTGCTCGACCGCGAAGGGGGCGCCTTCTCGATCGCGCTCGTGGGCGGCGCCTGCTCCGGGCGGCGGTACCTGCCGGAGACGAACGTCCTCGAGACGCGCCTCGTGGCGCCGGGCGCGAGCGTCGTCGTCCTCGACTTCATGACGTGCCCCGAGGGCGCGGGCGCGCGCGCGACACACCCCGAGCGCGCGCTGGTGCGGATCGCCCGCTGCGAGCGGGGCGAGGCGGAGCTCGACGTCGTCTGCGACCCGCGCCCGGGCTTCGGGCTCGCGCGGCGGCACTGGAGCAACCGCGGCGCCTTCGGACACCAGCTCGAGGCGCGCGGCGAGGCGTGGACCTTCCGCAGCGCGCCGCGGCTCTCGCGCGGCGACGACGGCGCCGTGAGGGGGCGCGTGCGGCTCCGCGGCGGCGAGAGCGCGTCGTTCTCGCTCGGGCACGCCACCGAGGCGCCTGGCGCACCGCCACCGGCGGGCGACGCGGCGGAGGAGGCGCTGCGCCGCACCGTGCGCGTGTGGCGGCGCTGGGCGAGCGGCATGGTCTACGACGGCCCGTTCCGGGAGGCGGTGCTGCGGAGCGCGCTCGCCTTGAAGCTCCTCGCCTACGCGCCGTCCGGCGCCATCGTCGCGGCGGCGACGACGTCGCTCCCGGAGCGCGTCGGCGGCGACCTCAACTGGGACTACCGCTTCTGCTGGCTGCGCGACGCCTCGCTCACCGCGCGCGCGCTCTTCGGACTCGGCTTCCACGCCGAGGCGGAGGCGTTCGTCACCTGGCTCCTCCACTCCACCCGCCTCACGCGCCCGGCGCTGCACGTGCTGTACGACGTCTACGGGCGACCGCCTCCGGTGGAGCGCGACCTGCCGCTCGAGGGGTACCGCGGTTCACGGCCCGTGCGCGCGGGAAACGCCGCCCGCGCGCAGCTCCAGCTCGACGTGTACGGCGAGGTGGTGGACGCCGCGACGCAGCTCGTGCGGCGCGGCGTCGGCCTCGACCGGGAGACCGGGCGGCTCCTCGCCGCGCTCGGCGCGTACGTCTGCGACCACTGGCGCGAGCCGGACGAGGGCCTCTGGGAGCCGCGCGGGCCGCGGCAGCACCACACGCACTCGAAGGTGCTGTGCTGGACCGCGCTCGACCGGCTCCTCGAGCTGCACGCCCGGGGGCACCTCGTCCGCGCCGACGCCGACCGCTTCGCGCAGGAGCGCGCCGCCATCCGCCGCGAGGTCGACGCGCGGGGGTGGAGCGAACCGCTCCAGAGCTACACGCAGGTGTTCGGCGGCACGGACGTCGACGCGGCGCTCCTGCAGCTCGCCTGGTACGGATATCTCCCTGCGTCGTCGCCGCGCATGCGCTGGACGGCGGCGCGCATCGACCGCGAGCTCTCGGCGGCGCACGGGCGGCTCTACCGCTACCGCGCGCCCCCGGGGTGGCGCGAGGGCGCGTTCGGCATCTGCGGGTTCTGGGCGGCGGAGCACCTCGCGCTCGGCGGCGGCACCGCCGACGCGGCGCACTCGCGCATCGCCTGCCTCCTCCGCGACGCGAACGACGTCGGGCTGTTCGCGGAGGAGGTCGACCCCGCGACGGGCGAGGCGCTCGGGAACTTCCCGCAGGCGTTCACGCACATCGGCCTCGTGAACGCGTGCCTCACGCTCCAGCAGCGGCTCACCGGGCAGCCGAGCCTCGAGCACCAGCGCGGCCTCCCCGACGCGAGCGACGTCGAGCCGAGCGGGCCGCTGCACCGCGAGGCGGCCGAGGCGTCGCCGTGAGGATCTTCGACTGGGCGCTCTGGGGCTTCGCCGCCACGGTCGTCCTCACCACGCTCATGGCCGGGAGCCAGGGGCTCGGGTTCACGCGCATGAACCTGCCGTACCTGCTCGGCACGATGGTGACGCCCGACCGCGACCGCGCGAAGGTCCTCGGGATCGCGATCCACCTCGTGAACGGCTGGGTGTTCGCGCTCGCCTACCTCGCCGCGTTCCACGCCTGGGGACACGCCGGCTGGTGGCGCGGCGCGCTCGTCGGAGCGGTGCACGCGCTGTTCGTCCTCGCGGTGCTCATGCCCGCGCTCCCCGGGCTCCACCCGCGCATGGCGAGCGAGCACCAGGGCCCGGCGGGCGCCCGCCAGCTCGAGCCGCCGGGCTTCCTCGCGCTGCACTACGGGTTCCAGACGCCGGTGTCTGTCTTCTTCGCGCACGTGATCTACGGGGCGGTGCTCGGCGCCTTCTACCGCCTGGGGGCGTGACGGCCGCCCGCCCGCAGGCGCGGTCAGGGGGCGTCCGCCGCGTCCGGGCCCGGCGTGGCTACCTTCTCCCGAAGGAGGACCGCTTGAAGCGTCACGGCATCGCCATTCCAGGGCTGCGCGGGATCTCCCTCGGAGCGTTCGTTCGCCGCGTGTGGCGCGCGATGGACGAGCATGCGACCACCGACACCGCAGCCCAGCTCTCGTACTACGCGCTCTTCTCGCTCTTCCCGTTCCTCTTCTTCCTCGTCACGCTCACGGCATGGCTGCCGCTCGGCGGCGCGTTCGCGGAGCTGCTCGGCAACGTCTCCGAGATCATGCCGAGCGACGCCTCCGCCGTCGTGACACAGCACGTGGCGGCGCTCCTCGAGACGCCGCGGCCGCGGCTCCTGACCATCGGCCTGGCGGTGACGCTGTGGAGCGCCTCGCGCGGTGTCGACGCGCTGCGGAAGGCGCTGAACCTCGCCTACGACGTGCGCGAGACGCGCTCCTTCTGGCGCACCCAGGGGATCGCGCTCGTGACGACCGTCGCCATCGCCGTCGTGGTCCTCACGTCGGTCTCGATGATCATCCTCGGCAGCGAGGGCGGCCTCTGGCTCGCGGAGCGCGCGCACGTCGGCGTCGAGTTCCAGCTCGTGTGGGGGTGGCTGCGCTGGCCGGTGACGTCGCTCGTCTTCATGCTCGGCGTCGCCGTCGCCTTCTACGTGCTGCCCGACGTGAAGCAGCAGTTCCGCTACATCACGCCCGGCTCGGTGGTGAGCACGGTGCTCTGGCTGCTCTCGACGTGGGGCTTCACGCAGTACGCGGAGCACTTCGGGAAGTACAACGTCACCTACGGCTCGATCGGCGGCGTCGTGGTGCTCTTGACGTGGCTGTACATCTCCGGCCTCGTCCTCATCGTGGGCGGCGAGATGAACGCCGTGCTCGAGCACGCCTCGCCGGGCGGCAAGGCCGCCGGCGCGCGCGCGCCGGGCGAGGCGCCGGCGCCGCGCTGGGAGCGGCCGAGCGCGATGCCGCCGTCGGCGGTGAAGAGCGACGCCGCCGCCGAGGAGGTGAGCCGTGCCAGGTGAGGCGCCGCGCCGCCGCCGGGCGACGGCGCTGCGCGCGCTCGGCATCGCGGCGCTGGTGCTCTTCGTGCTGCTCGGCGCCGCCCGGCTCGCGCTCGACCCGCTCGTCGCGAGCCGAACGCGGAACGCGCTCAACGGGAGCCCCGATCAGCGAGCGACGTTCTCGGGGGTGAGCGTGAGCGTCCTCTCCCTGTCGTACGAGATCCGCGACCTCGCCATCGAGAAGCGCATGCCCGGCCTCGGCTGGAAGCCGTTCTTCGGCGCCCGCAAGGCGCAGGCGGGGCTCTACTGGCGCGAGCTCTTCCACCGCCACCTCGTGGGCGGCCTCCGCTTCGATCGGCCGAAGCTCGACCTCTACTCGACCTCCGACTCCGGGAAGCCGAAGAACGCGGCGCGGGCGCCGGACGACCTCGGCGCCGTCCTCCAGCACTTCGTCCCGTTCCGCCTCGATCGCGTCGAGGTGAGGGACGGAGAGGTCCTGTGGGTGGACGCCGGCGCGCCGGGGCAGCCGCGGCTGTGGTTCCACGGCATCGAGGGCACGCTCGAGAACTTCGCCACGCGCGCGGCGCTCTCGCGCGGCGAGCCGACGGTGCTCGCGCTCTCGGGCACGTTGCAGCGGAGCGGCAAGGTGTCCATCTACGCGTCGGCCGACCCGCTCGCGAAGGGCCTCACGTTCGCGGGGACCGCGCGCGTCCAGGGTCTCGAGCTGCCCGAGCTGGGCGAGCTCCTCGCGGCGAAGGCCGACTTCACGCCCGACCGCGGCACGCTCGACGTGAACGCGCGCTTCAAGGCGGTGGACGGGCACCTCACCGGCGGCGTGCGTCCGCTCCTGCGCAACGCCGGCGTGAGGCAGGCGAAGCCCGGGCTCGGCGCGAAGATCAAGGCGGCGCTCTCCGACGCCGCCCTCAAGATCCTGTCGGACCGCGTGCCGGGCCGGAACGCCGTCGCGACGACGATCCCGCTGGAGGGCGACCTCACGAAGCCCGACACGAAGCTCTGGCCGACGATCATGGGCGTCGTCCGCAACGCGTTCGTCTCGGGCCTCGCCGACAGCGTCGACAACCTGCCGCCGAAGGAATCGAAGGGGAGGGCCGGGTGAGGCGACCGCAGGCCGTCGCGGCCTGGCTCCTCGCCCTCGCGTGCTTCCACACGCAGCACGTGGCGAAGTCGGGCGCCGAGGACTCTGGCGGCGAGGGCGACGAGGCGGCTGCCTCCGGCAAGCGCGCTGGCGGCTCGGGCGCACCGGAGAAGGGACGCGACGCGGCGCCTTCGAGGTCGCGCGTGCCGGCTCGCGCGGGGCGACCGACGGTCGCCGCGTCGCCCGAAGGGCTCATGAACCCGGGGGCGATCCGGCGGATCCAGGCGGCGTTGCGCACGAAGGGCTACCTCGAGGCCGAGAGCGGAGACCTCGACGACCCGACGGCGGCGGCGCTCCGGCGGTTCCAGGCGGACGAGGGCATCGCCGCGACGGGCGCGCCCGACCGCGAGACGCTGCGCCGGCTCGGCGTGGATCCGAACGAGGTGTACCGGACGGCACCCTGACGGTGGATCCGCGGCAACATGACCCGCCCACGCCCCCTTGCAAGGTCGCCAGCCGGTGCGCAGCTCTCGAGGGGCTGATCAGCGGGACGACGCGATGCTCGATTGCACGATCTCGAGGGCGGAGCGCAGGGGACGGGCGATCTACGCCGTCGAGGGCCTCTTCAACCGGGTCGCCGCCTGGTCGCTGCGCGACCGGATCGAGCGCGACCCGCTGCGCGAGATCGTCATCGACTTCACGCGCGTGCGCGACTTCTCCGACCTCGCCGTCGCGGTCCTCGCGCACGGGCTCACCACCGCGACGCGGCGGGTGCTCCTGCGCGGGCTCCGCCAGAACCAGGTGCGGATCTTCCGCGCCTGCGGCGTCGCGGTGGACGAGCTCCTGCTCGCCGACGGTCCGGGCGCCGGTTCCGACGTCGCGCCGCACGACGCGCACCATCCGTAGCCACCTCCCGCTGTCGTGCGGATCTTCTCCGGGCCGGGGCCCTTCGCGCCGGCGGGAGGAGACCAATGCCTGGTGACGAGCGCAGGGACGTGGGCGGGAACGGCAACGACAGCGCGCGGACGGACCTCGAGCCGAAGCGGCTCCCCTACGACGACGACTACTTCGGGACGGGCGAGGAGGAAGGCGTCGTGAAGGAGCGCGACGCGTCGCATGCGGAGCAGGGCGGCGAGGCAGCGGGGCGAGAGCCCAGCACGACGCCGCAGCGGTGACCGGTCAGCTCCTGGGAGGCGTGGGTGCGGCGCCGCCGCTCGCCTTGAGCTTCTGCTGTAGCGCCGGAAGCGCTCCCGGGTCGCGACCGCCGGTGCCCGAGAGGTGGTTCTGGGCGATGTACTGCTGGACGTGCGCGATGCGGTCGGGCGTCGCCGGGTGGTCGGAGAGGAACTTCGTCACGCCGGACGCCGCGCCCTCGCTCTTCTCGAGCTTCTGGAAGAACGTGACGAGGCCGTTGGGATCGAACCCCGCCCCGCTCGCGTACTTCGCGCCGTACTCGTCGGCCTCCGTCTCGTCCTCGCGCGAGTTCGCGAGCATGAGCCCCTTCCCCGTGACGCCCGCGGCGACCTGCGAGGCGAGCCCGGGGTTCTGGCCGAGCGCGAGCCCCGCGACCGCCTGCAGTCCGTACGCGTCCACCATCTGCCGCGCCGAGTGGCGCGCGACGACGTGGCCCGCCTCGTGGGCGAGCACGCCCGCCACCTCGGCGGGGTTCGCCGCCGCGAGGAGCAGGCCCGAGTAGACGTAGAGGAAGCCGCCGGGCGTGGCGAAGGCGTTCACGGTCTTCGGGTCGTCGATGACCTTCACCTGCCACTTCACGCCAGGTCGATCCTTCTCGGCGAGGGGCAGGATCTTGTCGGTGATCGACTTCACGAACGACGCGATGTCGCCGCCCTCGAGGTACTTCACCTTCTCCTTCTGCTCGAGCTCCTGGCGGACCTGCTGCCCGATCTGGTTCTCCTGGTCGTCGGAGATGAGCGCCTTCGCGAGCGTCGTCTCCGCGGACGCGCGCTGGGAGTGGGTGCAGCCAGCGCCCGCGAGGCAGGCGAGTGCGGTGGTCGCAGCGAGCCACTGACGCATGGTGAATCCCCCTCGAGCCGTGAGCGACGGAGATAACCCGCCCTGGACGGGTGTCAAGCGGGCGCCCGCCGGGCTGCACGGCGCGCGGGCGCCCGCCCGCCCTATACCGCGGCTGCGCCGCGGCGGATGACGGCGAAGATGAGCGCGATGACGGCGAGGACGAGGAGCAAGTGAATCCACCAGCCCATCGTCGCGCCGCTCACCATTCCCAGCGCCCACAGTACGAACAGGATGATCGTGATCGTCCACAGCATGGTCTTCCTCCCCTCTCGCCAAGTTATGTGCTCGCGCCGGAAACGGGGAGCCGTCTTCGAGGGCGGGCGTCCCCCTCGCGCTCGCCGGGCCGTCCGCCGCCGTTGCGGCGCGCCGCGGGCCGGCACGATGTTCTCGGGCGGAGGCACGCAACGCATGGCACGCGCGATCTGGAGCGGTTCGATCACGTTCGGGCTCGTCAACATCCCGGTGAAGCTCTTCAGCGCGGTGTCGCACAAGGAGGTGCGCTTCCACATGCTCCACGACGAGGACGGGGCGCGCATCCAGCTCCGGCGCTTCTGCTCGGCGGAGGAGACGGAGGTGCCCTACGAGCACATCGTGAAGGGATACGAGGTGAGCAAGGGACGCTACGTCACGGTCACCGCCGACGAGCTCGCCGCGGTCGATCCCAAGGGCGCCCGCACCATCGACATCGAGGACTTCGTCGCGCTCGAGGAGATCGACCCCATCTACTACGACGCGACCTACTACCTCGCGCCGGACAAGGGCGCGGGGAAGGCGTACGGCCTCCTCCTCGAGGCGATGCGGCGCACCGGCAAGGTGGGCGTCGCGCGCTTCGTGCTCCGCACCAAGCAGTCGCTCTGCTGCGTCCGGCCGATGCAGGGCGCGCTCGCCCTCTCGACGATGAACTACGCCGACGAGATCGTCCCGCAGGACGACGTGGAGGTGCCCGCGCCGGCCGCGCCCGCGGCGCGCGAGCTCGAGATGGCGCAGCAGCTCGTCGCCTCGCTCACGACCGCGTTCCAGCCGGAGCGCTACCGCGACGAGCACCGCGACAAGGTCCTCGCGCTCGTGGAGCGCAAGGCGGCCGGCGAGACCATCGAGGCGCCGGCGCCGGAGCGCCCGGGCAAGGTGGTGAACCTCGCCGACGCCCTCGCCGCGAGCCTGGCGGCGGCGAAGCGCCAGCCGCCGAAGCAGGCCGACGGCGGCGCCGACGAGCGGCGCGCGCCGCGGCGCGAGGCGGCGCACACCGCCTCGAAGGCGCGCCGCAGGAAGAAGGGGGCCTGATGGCGGCGCGGCGCGAGGTGGAGGTCGAGATCGAGGGGCGGCGGCTCAGGCTCTCGAACCTCGAGAAGGTCTTCTACCCGCGCGCCGGGTTCACGAAGGGCGACGTCATCGACTACTACATCCGCGTCGCGCCGGCGCTCCTGCCGCACCTGCGCGATCGGCCGCTCACGCTGAAGCGCTATCCGAACGGGGTCGACGGTCCGTACTTCTACGAGAAGCGCTGCCCGGCGCACCGGCCTGCGTGGGTCCGCACCGAGCCGGTGTGGAGCCGCGCGAACGAGGACGTGATCGACTTCTGCGTGT
>JBJMQK010000047.1:0-3546 GCA_045802735.1 Anaeromyxobacteraceae bacterium
AGCCGGACGCCGTCGACGAGCGGGCCGCCGGCGTCGCCGGCCGCCCCGAGCGCCAGCGCGAGGTGGTCCACCGCCTCGAGCAGCACCTGCGCGATCTGCGCGCGCTCCGCCTCGAGGACGCGCGTCTTCTCGCGCTCCATCCGGCCGCGCGCGGCCTTGCCTTCCTCGACGGTCGCGGCGTACGCGCGCATCAGCTCGTCGATTCGCGCCTTCTGCTCGGCGATCGCGGCGTCGCGCGGGTCCGGCGCCGGCGCCGGCGCAGCGGCCTCGGCGGCGGTCGCCGCCGACTCGGCGTCGGCTCCGGGGATGGGATCACCGTCCGGCGTGAACCGCCGGCGGTCGTTCACCTTCACGCCACCGTCTGCCGCGGTGCCGTTCGCGCGCTGCTCGTCGGACATGCCTCTCCTCCGGCCGCGAAGCTAACCACCTGGCAGCAGGTGTCAAACCCGAAAGGAGCCGGCGCGGAATGTCCCGGCCGATTCCGCGCTACTGCTCGCCGGGCACGGCGGGCGGGCTCGCCTCGACGGGCCTGCCGCGCCCGTCGTGGATCTCCACGCCGGACGCGCGCAGGCTGTAGTAGAGGAGCCACCGCTCGGAGTCGGTGAGCGACCCCTCCGGCAGTGCGCGCTCGATCTCCTGCACGGACAGGACGCCGCGCTGGATGCCCCGCTGGAAGAGCGCCTTGCGCGCGCGGTGGCTTCGGCTCGTCTTCACGCGCCTAGGTCCCGCGATCCTTGTCGGGATCGAACACGCCTGCGATCGCGCGCGGCGCGGACCAGACCGGGGTCTCCTGCGCGGAGACCGGGTGGTTCGGATGCTCCGGCGGCGCCTCGCTGTGGCCGCGGCTCTCGAAGCCGCCCGGCCGCTCGATCTTCGGTCCCCAGAGGCGGACCATCTCCTCCTCCTCGACCACCTCGGCGGTGAGGAGGCGCGCGGCGAGCATGTCGAGCTTCTCGCGGTGGCGGCGGACCACCTCGCGCGCGCGCTCCTGCGCCTCCATCACGAGCGCCTGCACCTCGCGGTCGATCTCGAGCGCGGTGCGGTCGGAGTAGCTGTGCGACTCGGGGCCCTTGATGCCGAGGAACGACGGCCCGCTGTTGTCGGACAGCGCGACCGGTCCGAGCCCGCTCATGCCGTAGTCGCGCACCATGAGGCGCGCGAGCCCGGTGGCCTGCTGCAGGTCGTTCGAGGCGCCGGTGGACGGCTCGCCGAAGATCTCCTCCTCGGCGACTCGCCCGCCCATGAGCCCCGCCATGCGGTCGCGCAGCTCGCTGCGGGTGAGCAGGTAGCGGTCCTCGATCGGGAGCAGGAGCGTGTATCCCAGCGCGCCCATGCCGCGCGGGATGATCGACACCTTCGTGACGCGGTCGGCGTTCGGCAGCATCCACGACACGAGCGCGTGGCCCGACTCGTGGAAGGCGACGATCTCCTTCTCGCGCTCGTTGATGCGGCGGCTCTTCTTCTCGAGCCCGGCGACGACGCGCTCGATGGCCTCCTCGAACTCGGCGCGCCCGACGGCGGACTTGTTGCGGCGTGCGGCGAGGAGCGCCGCCTCGTTCACGACGTTCGCGAGGTCTGCGCCGGCGAAGCCGGGCGTGCGCGAGGCGACGGAGCGCAGGTCGACGTCCGGCCCGAGCTTCACGTTCCTCGCGTGGATGTGGAGGATCTTCTCGCGCCCACGCTTGTCCGGGCGATCGACGAGCACCTGGCGGTCGAAGCGGCCGGGCCGCATCAGCGCCGGGTCGAGGATCTCCGGGCGGTTCGTCGCGCCCATGATGATGAGCCCCGCGCGCGCGTCGAAGCCGTCCATCTCGGCGAGGAGCTGGTTCAGCGTCTGCTCGCGCTCGTCGTGCCCGCCCATCATCCCCGAGTTGCGCGACTTCCCGAGCGCGTCGAGCTCGTCGATGAAGACGATGCACGGCGCCTTGGCGGTGGCCTGCTGGAAGAGGTCGCGCACGCGGGCCGCGCCCACGCCCACGAACATCTCGACGAACTCCGAGCCGGAGAGCGAGAAGAACGGCACGCCCGCCTCACCGGCCGTGGCCCGCGCGAGGAGCGTCTTCCCGGTGCCGGGAGGGCCGACGAGCAAGACGCCCTTCGGGATGCGCCCGCCGAGCCGCCGGTACTTCTCCGGCGTCTTCAGGAACTCGACGATCTCCTGCAGCTCCTCCACGGCCTCGTCGATGCCGGCGGCGTCCTTGAACGTGATGCCGGTGTCCGGCTCCATGTGGATGCGCGCCTTCGACTTGCCGAACGACATGACGCCGGGTGGCCCCTGGCCCATCTGCCCGGTCATCCGCCGCATCACCCAGCCCCAGAACAGGAGCCCGAGCCCGATCGGCGCGACCCACACCCAGAACAGGTCCCCCATCCCGGAGCCCGACACGGCGTCGTACTCCACCTTGGACGCGTCGATCTGCTTCACCAGCTCGTCGTCGCCGGTGAGCCGCGTCGCGACGTACGGCAACGCCTGCTGCGCCTGGCCCTTCGCCTTCTCGCCGTCGGCCTCGGGCGCCTTGGGATAGCCGCGCACGAAGTCCGGGCCGACGACGACGCGCTCGAACGAGCCCGCGCGCAGCATCTCCTTCCACTGCGAGTAGCCGATGCGGCGGACGCCGACGTCCTGGAACGCGCGGAACAGGAATACGGCGAGCGCGATGAGGACCAGCCACGCGGCGGGCGACGAGAACGGAGACCTCCCGGTCCCCGTGCGGTTCGCCTTGTCCGAGCGCGCGCCCGGTCCCTTCTGGTGATCAGCCACGCAGCGCCCCTCCGCCCCTTCCCGGCAATGTGCACATGGCGGGCAGCCGGGCAAACTGGCCTGACCCCGCGCAGCGCAACGTCGATGGGGACTTACCCGTCGCGCGGGTCGTGTGCGCGACGCGATCGGGGGTGCTGCCGGGACCGCTGTCCGGCCGTGGGACGAGGGAGCGCTAGAGCCCCAGCAGCTTCGCGATCGTCTTCTCGTCGGCGGCGGGGAACTCGTAGTCGTCGAGCTCGTGCGGAGCGACCCAGCGGTGGTCGTGGACGCCGATGTGCTGGATCTCGCCCTCCGCGAGGCGGCAGCGATACACGCAGAAGTCGATGTCGTAGCTCTCGTAGCCGTGCTCCACGTGGATGACGCGGTCCCCGACCTCGACCGTGATCGCCATCTCCTCGTGCAGCTCGCGCTCGAGGGCCTCCTTGTCGCTCTCGCCGGGCTCGACGCGCCCGCCGGGGAACTCCCAGAGGAGCGGCAGCGTCGCGCGCGGCGAGCGCTGCGTGATGAGGTACTTTCCGTCGGGTCGCTCGATCATCGCTCCGACGACCCGGATCTTGCGGCGCATGGACCGCCCTCGTTCGAGGCGCGCGGATCCCCCGGGCGCCGTGAGCCACCGATTGTAGAATCGCGGACGTGATCCCGTCCACGCGCTTCGCTGTCGCGGCTCGTCCCCGGAAGGGCGCCCGCTCCATGCCCGTCCCTCGCGGGGCGCCGTGACGCTCCTCGACGGCGCGATGGGGACGGCGCTCGTGGCGCGCGGGCTCCCCGCGGGCGTCCTCCCGGAG
>JBJMQK010000092.1:0-3808 GCA_045802735.1 Anaeromyxobacteraceae bacterium
GAGACGGTGATCGCCTTCGCCGTGAGTGACACGGGGATCGGGATCCCGAAGGACAAGCAGCAGTTGATCTTCGAGGCGTTCCAGCAGGCGGATGGGACGACGAGCCGGAAGTTCGGCGGGACGGGGCTCGGTCTGACGATCAGCCGCCAGATTGCGGCGCTGCTCGGCGGCGAGATCCGGGTGGAGAGCACGCCGGGCCGCGGCAGCACCTTCACGCTCTTCCTTCCCGCGCGATACGTCGATCCGGAGCCGAACCGCGACGATGTGAGCACGTCGGCTCGGCGGCGCGACGGCTGGGGCGACGGCGGCAGCGGTGGCGCGAGCCGCGGGCGTCCGAGCAGCGCCGGACGCGCGTTCGCCTCGACGGCGCCCACACCACTGCCGTCGGGCCGGGCCACCGAGGATGCGGGGTGGAGTCAGTCGAGCGGCGCGACGGCCGTCGCGCCGTCGTACCACGAAGACGAGCACGACGTCCTGATGTCGCGCGACTCGCTGCCGCGTCCCGAGGGATTCGACGACGACCGTGACTCGATCGAGGCGGGCGACCGCACGCTCCTCATCATCGAGAACGACGCGAACTTCTCGAAGGTGCTGCTGGAGATGGCGCGCGAGAAGGGGTTCAAGGGTCTGTGCGCGCTCGACGGCGAGGCGGGGCTCAAGCTGGCCCACGCGTTCGAGCCCGACGCGATCACGCTCGACATCGACATGCCCGGCATGGATGGCTGGGCGGTGCTCGACCGACTCAAGCACCATCCACAGACGCGGCACATCCCGGTGCACATCATCACGGGGATTCGCGAACGGCAGCAGGGATTGAAGTCGGGAGCGCTGGCGTACCTCGAGAAGCCGGTCACCAAGGAGGCGCTCGACGAGTCGTTCGCCCGAATTGCCGACTTCATCGACAGCTCGGTGAAACGGCTGCTCGTCGTCGAGGACGACGAGAACCAGCGGCAGAGCATGATCGAGCTGATCCAGCACGAGGACGTGGAGATCACCGCCGTGGCGAGCGCGGAGGACGCGCTGCGCGAGCTCAGCACGGGCCACTTCGACTGCATGGTGCTCGACCTCGGCCTCAAGGACATGAACGGGTTCGAGCTGCTGGAGACGGTGAAGGCGAACCCGCAGATGCGCGACCTGCCGATCATCATCTACACCGGCAAGGACCTCTCGCAGGCGGAGGAGACGAAGCTGCGGAAGTTCGCCGAGACGATCATCGTGAAGGACGTGAAGTCGCCCGAGCGGCTGCTCGACGAGACGGCGCTGTTCCTCCACCGCGTGGAGGCGAAGCTGCCGGAGCAGAAGCGGCGCATGCTCGAGCGGCTGCACAATGCCGACGCGGTGTTCTCGGGCAAGCGCGTGCTCGTGGTGGATGACGACGTCCGCAACATCTTCTCGCTCACGAGCATGCTGGAGGACCACGGCATGCAGGTGTCGTTCGCCGAGAACGGGAAGGACGCGATCAGGCTGCTCAACGAGCGACATGACTTCGACCTCGTGCTGATGGACGTCATGATGCCGGAGATGGACGGCTACGAGACGACGCGGGCGATCCGCGAGATGCCGGAGTTCCAGCGGCTGCCGATCGTCGCGCTCACCGCGAAGGCCATGAAGGGCGACCGCGAGAAGAGCATCGCATCCGGCGCGTCCGACTACATCACGAAGCCGGTCGACGTGGACCAGCTTCTGTCGCTGATGAGGGTGTGGCTATACCGGTGAGCGGCGCCATACTCGTGGTCGACGACCAGCCGGAGAGCCTGGTGGCGCTCCGCACGGTGCTGGAGCCGCTCGGCCGCGAGGTGGTCACCGCGCCTTCGGGTGAGGAGGCGCTCAAGCGGCTCCTGCAGGACGACTTCTCCGTGATCGTCATGGACGTCCGGATGCCGGGGCTGAACGGCTTCGAGACCGTCGAGCTGATCAAGCGCAGGGAGCGTCACGAGGACACGGCGATCATCTTCCTGACGGCGGGAGACGCGGACGCCCAGCAGGTCACGCGCGGGTCCTCGGCCGGCGCGGTGGACTACATGCTGAAGCCGGTCGACCCGGACATGCTCCGCTCGAAGGTCGCGATGCTGCTCGAGCTGCAGCAGAAGAGCGCGGAGCTGCGTGCCTCGGAGGGGCGCTTCAGGGCGGCGTTCGAGGGCGCGCCGATCGGGATGGGGCTGAGCACGGTCAACGGCCGCTGGCTCGAGGTGAACGACGCGCTCTGCGAGCTGCTTGGCCGCTCGCAGACCCAGCTGCTGCGCCAGCCGCTGTGGGACCTCGTGACCCCGTCGGATCGCGAGCACGAGCGCGATGCCATCCGCCGCCTGCTGCGCGACCGGCCGCTGTTCGACCAGTCGGAGAAGCGGTTCATGCGCCCGGACGGCGAGGTGGTGCACGCGATCGTCAGCGTCTCGCTCACCGCCGACAGCAACGACAGGCCGCAGGGCTACATCTGGCAGGTCGTGGACGTGACCGAGCAGCGCCGCGCGGAGCATGAGCGCGCGGCGCGGGCGGAGGCCGAGGCGGTCGTCCAGACGATCGGGAAGCTCCAGCAGGTCACCGAGGCCGCGCTTGCGCATCTCGAGCTGGACGAGCTCCTCGAGGTGCTGGTGCAGCGCGTGTCCGAGGTGTTCGCGGCGGACCTGGTGCGCATCGTGCTGGGGGACGACGAGGATCTGCAGCAGTTCAGGGTGGGTGCCGCCGCCGGGCTCGAGACGGAGCCCGGGGCCGTCGTGGAGCTCAGCGGAGCACTGGAGGAGGTGATATCGGGGGCACGGCCCGTCACGCTGTCCGCGCTGTCGTCGGGCGCTGCGGTCGACGGCGTGATGAAGGACGCCGGTGTGACGTCGCTGATGGCCTCGCCGCTCCTCGTCGGCGGCAAGGTCGCGGGCGTGGTGGAGGTCGGCTCGACAGGCGCGCGCCGGTTCACCCTCGAGGACGAGAGCCTGCTGATGCTGATGGCCGACCGCGCCGGGCTCGCGCTCGAGCACGCGCGCGCGTACGAGCGCGAGCTGTCGAACGTCGAGATGCTCCAGCGAAGCCTGCTGCCCGAGCGGCTGCCCGAGATCAGGGGCATCCAGGTGGCCGCCGTCTACATGCCCGGTGGCGCGGACGTGGGCGGCGATTGGTATGACGCGATCCCGCTCGACGAGGGCCGCGTGGGCGTGGCCATGGGCGATGTGGTCGGACACGGCATCGGAGCGGCCTCGCTGATGGGCCAGTTGCGGCATGCGATGCGCGCGTACGCGGTCGAGGGCCACTCGCCGGCCGGCGTGCTCGACCGGCTCGCCAAGCTGGTGCGCGGCCTCGACGGCGGCCAGATGGCGACGCTGCTCTACCTCGTCATGGAGCCGGACCACGGGACGGTGCGGTTCGCCAACGCCGGTCACGTGCCGCCGCTCGTGATCGACCCGAAGGGCGACGCCCACTATCTCGAGAGCGCGCACAACCCGCCGCTCGGCGTCTACGACAGCCCCAACCACCTCGAGACGACCGTCGAGCTCTCGCCCGGGTCGACCATCGTGCTCTACACCGACGGGCTCGTGGAGGAGCGCGGCGTGTCGATCGACCAGGGCCTCGAGGCGCTGCGGCTGGCGGCCTCCCAGGACGCCTGCCACCCGGACGAGCTGTGCGACCGGCTCGTCGAGTCCATGCTCGCCATCCACCCGGCGGACGACGACATCGCCGTCCTCGCTCTGCGCGCGCTGCCCACCGCGCCGCCGCCGCTGCACCTGGAGATCCCGTCGGACCCGACCAAGCTCGCCCAGATGCGCCGCGACCTCGGCGGCTGGCTGCGCCAGGCGGGGGCCGCCGGCGAGGTGATCGA
>JBJMQK010000128.1:0-3870 GCA_045802735.1 Anaeromyxobacteraceae bacterium
AGCCGCTCGGGTCCCGCCGCGTCGCGGGCGTATCCCCTGCGCAGGCCCGCCGCATAGAGGGCGCTCACCGCGGGCCCGTCGCCTGCGCGGAGGCAGGTATGGCGCTCTCTTCCCGAAGGCTGCTCCTCGTCGTCAGTACACTGTGCGTCATCCCGGTGGGCGCGTCGGGCGCCCCCGTGACGTTGCGCGTGGCCGCGGGCGGCTCGACCGCAGTCCAGGGCGGCGCGCCCGGCTCGGACGCGCCGGACCTCGGGTTCGAGATCGACGCGTCCCTCGTCGAGAACGATCTGGCGGACGTGCTCGGCGCCGGAGGGACGGGCGCCCCCGCGGCCGGCGCGGCGCGCGCCGGCGTGAACCGGACCGTCGGCCGGGCGCGCGGCCGCGGCGGAGAGGTCCTGGGCGACGGCGGTGACGACGCGACGCCCGGGCTCGCCCTGAGCTTCCAGGGCCTCGACTTCCGCGACCAGCGCACGGCCAACGGCGGCAACCAGTTCTCGGTCGAGCCGCCGGACCAGGGGCTCTGCGCCGGGGCGGGCTTCGTGCTCGAGTCGGTGAACGACGTGCTGCGCGTCTGGGACGCGCAGGGGCACGCGGCGACGGGCGTCGTCGACCTCAACAGCTTCTACGGCTACCCGGCGGCGATCGACCGCGCCGCCGCGCCGCTGCGCTTCGGCCCGTCGATCACCGATCCGTCCTGCCTCTTCGATCCCGACACGCAGCGCTGGTTCCACGTGGTGCTCACGCTCGACCGCGCGCGCCCCACCTCGCAGGCGCTCTCCGGGAAGAACCACCTCGACCTCGCGGTGAGCACCTCGGCAAGCCCGCTCGGCGGATGGATCGTCTACCGCATCCCGGTGCAGAACGACGGGACCGACGGCACGCCCGACCACGGCTGCCTCCTCGACGACGCGGGGCACCACGGCCCGTGCCTCGGCGACTACCCGCACATCGGCGCCGACGCGAACGGCATCTACCTGACGACGAACGAGTTCAGCCTCTTCGGCCCCGGCTTCCACGGCGCCGAGATCTACGCGCTCTCGAAGCGCGCGCTCGCCCGCGGCGACGCCGCGCTCGACGTGGTGCTGTTCGACTCGGCCGATCCCGACCTCGGCATCGCCTTCGATCCGGTGGAGGCGCCGTTCGGCGGCTTCACGGTGTGGCCGGCGCAGGCGCCGGGCGGCCTGTTCGAGACGCGCGACCGCGGGACCGAGTACTTCCTCTCCTCGCTCGCGGTGTTCACCGACGCCGGGGTCGAGAGCCGGCTGCGGCTGTGGACGCTCACGAACACGCGCTCCCTCGACGGCGCCGCTCCCGCGCCGCGCCTCTCGGCGCGCCTCGTGGACGTGCTCACCTACGCCGTGCCGCCCCCGTCGCCGCAGCGGCCGGGCGACCTCCCGCTGCGCGACTGCCTCGCCGACACGAAGCTCCAGGTCGCGCCCGGCGTGTTCGGCTGCTGGCAGCTCCTCGTCGGCGCGGGCGGGCCGTTCGCGAACGACCTCGGTCCGCTCGACTCGAACGACTCGCGCATGCAGCAGACCTTCCTCACGGACGGGCTCCTGTGGGGCGCGCTCGACACCGCGGCTCGGGTGGCCGGCGCCGACCGCGCCGCGATCGCGGGGTTCGCGATCGATCCGCGCTCGGCGCGGGTGCGGCGCCAGGGCGTCCTCGCCGCGAAGGGCGTGGATCTCAACTACCCCGCGCTCGCGGTGACGCCGGGCGGCCAGGGGGTGATCGCCTTCACCGCGGTCGGGCCGAACAGGTTCCCGAGCGCGGGCTACGCGTCGGTCGACGCCGACCACGGCGCGGGGCCGATCCGCATCGCCGGCGCCGGCGTGGGCCCGCAGGACGGCTTCACCGAGTACGTGCCGCTCAGCGCCGGAACGCTCACCGACATCCGCCCGCGCTGGGGCGACTACGGCGCGGCGGCGGTGGACGGGGGCGCGATCTGGATCGCCTCCGAGTACGTGGCGCAGACCTGCTCGTTCGCGGAGTTCGTCGCGACGAACTTCACCTGCGGGAACACGCGGACGAGACTCGGCCACTGGTCGACGCGGATCTCCAAGCTGACGTTGTGCCGCGCCGTGGACGAACCGAGGGTGGATGCACCCTCCGTTCGCCCTGAGCGAAGCCGCGCAGCGGCGGAGTCGAAGGGCGAGGAGGTCCTACACCTCGCCGCCCTTCCCCTTCGGCTTCGCAGCGGCGACGATCGTGCCGACCAGCTCGTCGCGGAACCGGACGAGCTGCTCGAGTTCCGCGGGTGAACGTCGCAGCATCGCGCCGAGCGCCTCCACCGGGAAGTCCCGCAGCAGCCACGCGAGCGTCAAGGGCGAGAAGCCGGCGTCCTTGCGCGGGGCGTCCGCGAGAGCACGCGCGAGGTCGCCGCCCATCTGCACGAGCACCCGGACATCCTCGAGGTCGCGGAGCTCGGATCGGCCGAGCAGCGCCGTGAGCTTGGAGACGAGGATCTCGTGAGGAGCGTCGACGAGGATGTGGTCGTCGCCGAGCAATTGCTCGGTGGGGCTCGCGATCGCAGGCATCGGCTCCGCGATGAGGTCGAGGACCACGACCTCGCCGCCGCGCTCCAGGCGGTAACGTCGAAATGCAGGGGCGCGGTGCAGGATCTCGGCCTTGAAGCCCGCGCGCGAGAGGAGTTGCTCGACCTGCGCGCCCACCAGCTCCAGGTCCGACCCCTCCCAGAGTAAGTCGAGATCGCGCGTCTCCCGATGGCGGGTGTAAAACCCCGCCAACGCGGCGCCCCCGATGAGTCGCCACCGCGGAATCGTCCCGGCGAGCGCGCGGAGCACCTCGACCTGCGTCGCGCTGAGCCTACTCCCCTGCATCGCCCGGCTCGGTCCACACGTCGAGGAGCCAGCGCCACATCGGCCGGGAGCGCCCGAGATAGCGCTCGAGGTTGGGCCAGAGCGCGACGATCTCGTCGAGACGCACGAATTCGAAGACGTCGTCGGGCTTCGCCTGTCGCATGAGCTTCCCAACGAGGTAGGCGCGCGCCTCGGTGTCCGCGTCGCGGAGCCGTGCACGGAACGAGTCGAGCGTCATGTCATCGTCCCAGAGGAAATAGGGACGGCCCTGCCCGTCGATCATGCGCGCCGGAGGCGTCGGGTTCAGGATCGCCATCGCATGACTATAAGGCGATGGCGAGGGGGCGTCCCGCAGTGACCAGGGCTCACACCTCCCCGCCCTTCACCTTCGGCTCGCCGACGCCGTACTTCCGCATCTTGCCCTGCAGCGTCGTGGGCTTGAGGCCGAGGAGGGCGGCGGCGCCCTGCGGGCCGTAGACGCGGCCGTTGCAGTGCGCGAGCGCGCGCTCGATGAGCTCCCGCACCTCGTCGTCGAACGGGCCCGGTACGGCGGGCTCGCCGTCGGGGGCGGGGGAGGGTGCTCCGGCGGCGGTGCGCGGCGCGGCGGCGGGCAGCTCCGGGAGGCGCAGCTCGTCGCCCGGGGAGAGGATGAGCGCGCGCTGCACGAAGTTCTCGAGCTCGCGGACGTTGCCCGGCCAGTCGTGGGCCTCGAGCGCCGCCCAGGCGCCCTCGGAGACGCGCGGCATCCGCCGGTGCATGAGCTTCGACTGGCGCTCGAGGAAGTAGGTCGCGAGCGGCCGGACAGCCTCGCGCCGCTCGCGCAGGCCGGGGAGGACGAGGGGCAGGACGTTGAGGCGGTAGTACAGGTCCTGCCGGAACGTCCCATCCTGCACCATCTTCTCGAGGTCGCGGTTCGTCGCGGCGACGACGCGCACGTCCACCTTCACCGTCTCCGACCCGCCCACCCGCTGCAGCTCGCGCTCCTGGAGCACGCGCAAGAGCTTGGTCTGGATGGAGGGGGAGATCTCCCCAACCTCGTCGAGGAACAAAG
>JBJMQK010000272.1:0-9908 GCA_045802735.1 Anaeromyxobacteraceae bacterium
CGACCGGGCTCGTGCGG
The DNA here is from genome assembly GCA_045802735.1 of Anaeromyxobacteraceae bacterium. Lineage (GTDB taxonomy): Bacteria > Myxococcota > Myxococcia > Myxococcales > Anaeromyxobacteraceae > Anaeromyxobacter_A. Next base: position 18 of record JBJMQK010000272.1, read on the forward strand.
ATGGCGACCTTCAAGGTATTCGGCTGGACCGGTGACGTCGCCCGGGACCGCATCCGCCTCCTCAAGGTGAAGCACGCCCTGCTCGGCGTCGTCTTCCTCGCCGGGACGGCGTGGCAGGTCGCCATCGTCTACCGGTAGTCGCGCCTACCAGGCCTCCTGGGCCGCCGGGTTCCCGCCGTGCTGGTTGGTGCAGCCTGGCTGGACCCTGATGTTGTTGCTCATCGTGTAGCTGTCCTTCGCGGCCTTGACGAAGCCGGCGAGGTTCGGCGTCGTCGCGATGTAGCGCGCGGGCGCGTTCGTCGTCACGATGAGCCGGCTCACCTTTCCGCCGTGCGGGACGCGCAGGTGGCAGGCGGCGCAGGTCCCCATCGTGCTGTTGCTGGCGTGCTGGCCGCTGAACGTGCGGTGGACCCAGTTCGAACCCGTCGAGTTCTGCTGGGGGTGGCAGTTCCGGCAGAAGAGGCCATCGGGTTTGCCGAGGTTCGACTCGCTGTCGCTGATGCGGCGCAGCGTCCCGGTCGTCCCTACCGCCATGTACGGCCACGCCCGGTTCGTGCCGGTGAGCATGAACGGCACGGCGGAACCGTGCGGGCCTTGCGCGGCCGGGGACGCGGCGTCGGTGTTGTGGCAGTCGGTGCAGGTCATCGTCTGGTTCCCGGGGCTCGCGTTCCAGGGCGCCAGCAGCTGCGCCGCGACGAGCCCCTTCTGTCCGCCCGTCGGCGCGGTCGACCCGGTCTGGTTCGCGAGCGTGTTCACCACCGGGTGCGCCGACTTGTTGTTGACGTTGAACTCCACCGCGAGGTCGGTCTCTGCGACGCCGGACGTGCCGGTCGGCGGCGCGCCCGCGCCCCAGGCCCAGCTCGTGTGGCACTTGAAGCAGATCTGGTACTCCGCCGTGGCGAGCGCGACCTTCGCGAGGTTCGCCGCGGGCACCGCCGCGAACGCGGCGGGGAGCGTGCCGGTGTAGGCGACGCCCGACGCGCCGTAGAGCGGGCTCGCCGCGGCGATCGCGCCGTCGTTCGGGCCGACGGTGTGCCGCGTCTTCCCGGCCATGTGCTGGTCGTGGCAGTCGAGGCAGTTCACGTGGCGGTTCGCCCCGGCGTAGAGGCCGCTGCCCCACGCGCCGGCCTCCTCGGTGGCGGTGACGTGCGTCGTCGAGGTGAACTTCCCGCCGTGGCCCTGCGCCTTCGCGGTGTCGGTGCGGATGACCTTCCCCGAGAGATCCTTCCCGACCGTGCCGTCGCCATGGCAATTGAAGCAGACGAAGCTCGCGGGCGCCGCGCCGGGGTTCGTGTTGCCGGCGAGGAGCTGTCCGAAGTCCGACGCGTGCGGGCCGACCGTGCCGGAGCCGTTCGCGGCGATCGTCGGCGTCTGCCCCTCGGCCTGGGACGCGTGGCACTTCGTGCAGTCGCGCTGGAAGCCGCTGCCGTCGTGGAGCGTGTACTGCCAGGTGTAGGTGGTCGCCCCGACGACGTTCGACTTGAAGTCGTGCGCCGTGCCCTGGAACGTCGCCTTCGCGACCGCGGGCCTCGCCGCCGGGTTCGCGGCGTCCACGGGCTTCTGGTGGCAGGAGGTGCAGAGGCCGCCGTTCGTCTGCGCCGGATCGAAGTCCGTCGCGAGGGTCGCACCGGCGCGCGTCGCGGAGGTGGTCGAGTCGGCGTGGACGTTCGTGTTGTGCGCCGTCGTGCCGTGCGGGTGGTCGGCGTGGCACATCGAGACGCAGGAGCGGCCCGCCGCGGCGACCGCGGCGAGGTTCGTCCCGTTCCACGCCGTCGCCGCGATGTCGGCCGGCGCGTCGCCGCCGAGCGTGTGCTTCGAGACCTTCGTCGAGGAGGCGGTCATCGCCGTCAGGATCGTCGTGTGGCAGGTGCCGCAGGCGACGCCGCCCGAGCTCTCGCCCGGCTTGAAGCCGCCCGAGTGGGAGTGGCAGCCGGCGCAGCCGCCCGCGCCCGCCGGCGCGTTCAGCCCGACGTTGTGCACGTCGCCGTTCCCGGTGTTGCGCCAGCGCGGCGTCGTGCCGTCCGCCGCCGTGGTGCGCGTGTGGCAGACCTGGCACGGGCCGGAGCTGTCCTCGTTGACGTACGACGAGTTGCCGGGGTTCGAGGCGCCGCCGCCGGGCCCGACCGCCGTCGAGTCGCCGTTGCGGTTCGCGAAGTAGACGGGGCGCAGCGCCTGGTAGGTGCCGCCGGCGGCGGGCGGCGTGATGCCCTCGCGCAGGAGGAAGAGGTTCCGCGTCTTGTGCGGATCGTGGCAATCGCGGCAGTTGACCGTCCACGAGCCGTACTTGTTGCTGGTGTTGCCCGACGAGTGCGTCTGGAGCGCGTGGCAATCGGCGCAGAGCTGGCTCGAGTTGTCGCGGACGAGGAGGTTGCCGTCGCCCGTCCCGCCCTTGCGGACCGTGACGGTCACCGGCGCCGAGTTCACCGTGCCGCTCGTGTTCACCGCGCAGGCGACGAGCGTGTAGGCGCCCTCGGCCGGGAAGTCGGACGTCGCGGTGCCGAAGGTGAGCACCTTCTGCCAGACCGTCGCGTTCGTCCCGACCTTGCCGTCGTAGTTCACGTTGCGCGCCATGCCGGCGGGCGTGGTGCAGGTGGCGGGGGCCGCGCCGGTCGTCGAGTAGCCGACGGCCGTCACGTCGGCGGCGCCGCCCGCCGTCGGGCTCTGCACGAGGACCTGCAGGAGGAAGTTGCCGCTCACCACGGCGCCCTTCCCCGGGTTGAAGATGCCGACGCCCGGCTTCGTGCTCCGCGGCGTCGCATCGCCCTCGACGATGGCGGTGGGCGCGGCGAGCGTGAAGGTCGAGCCGGCGACGGGGCCGCCGGTCGTGGCGGTCACGGCGCTCCCGCCCGCGACCGGCGCGGCGACGACGTCGGCGGCCGCCACGCTCAGGGCGAAGGTCCGGCCGGCGGTGGCGCCGTACGCAGCGGTCGCGGTGACGTTGAGCGTCACGGCCGCGGTGCCGATCTGGAACGCCCCGCGCGTCGTCGGGTTCACGGGCGAGGCGAAGACGTAGCGCGCCCCGTCCCAGCGCGAGACGGCGAGCACGTTGCCGCTCGCGTCGGCGAGCGTCAGGGCCTGGAGGTCGGCCCCGGCGACGGCGCGCGGCGCGGCGCCGGCGTTCGTCACGGCGAGCGAGGCGAGCGCGAGCGTGCCGCTCGTCGCGGCGAGGGTCACCTGGCCGACGAGCTTCGCGCCGCCGGCGACCGGGATCGTGCCCGCGGCCTGCGGGCCGGGCGAGGAGAGGACGAGGCTCCCGCCGCACACCGGCGTCGTCACGGCGGCCGTGACGCGCGGGTTCGTTCCGGCGGGCGCCCCGTCGGGATCGGCGTAGGTGACGCGGTAGTAGTACGAGGTGCTGGCCCCGGCGGCGGCGTCGAGGCAGGTGCGGGGGTTGGCGGCGCCGCCCGAGCCCGCCGGGCAGACCGCCGTCGCGAAGGCGCCCGTCGGCGAGGTGTCGCGCGCGACCGAGATGGTGGCGTTGTTGTTCACGTCGCCGGTGAAGGGCGCGCTGACGGTGACGCTGTTGCACGAGGCCGCCGCGGCGGTGGGAGTCCCCGTGACGACGACGTTCGTCTGCGGCGTCGCGCTCACCTGCACGCCGGGCGCGTAGTTCCCGCTCGCGTCCCGCGCGAAGATCGCGAAGGTCCGGGTCAAGCCGTTCGCGTAGATGCCGAAGTAGGAGCTGCCCGCGCCCGCGAAGGCGACGCGGCTCGCGCCGATGAGCGTACCCACCGTGTAGCTCGCGCCCTCGGCCGGCCGGTCCCCTCCCGCGGCGAGCTCGAGGACGACGACCTGCGCGAAGTCCGCGACCGCGGGGTTCGTCCAGGCGACGGTGATCGAGCCGTCCCCGGCCGTGGCCCTCGCGCCGCTCACGTCGGGCGGCGAGAGGTTGTCGATCGTGACGGTGGCGCTCGTCGCGTCGTTGTAGGTACGGGGGTTCGTGGCCGTGACCGCGGTGACGCGGGCGGTGACGGCGTAGGCGCCGCCGGGGGCAGCCGGCATCGCCGCGTGGCCGCGGGGCGTCACGCGCACGCGGTAGCCCGTCGCCGCCGTGGTCGCCGCGATGGGAGCCGCGAGGGAGATGCTGACGACGTCGCTCACGGGGACCGCGCTGCCGTAGACCACCGTTCCGGCCGCGTCGGTGACGTCCACCGAGGCGACGAAGGCCGACGTCCCCGCCGCGAGCGTCACCGTGACGGTGGTGATGCTGTCCGTCCCGGAGGAGGTCGCGACGGTGAAGGCGTCCACCATCGTCGCCGGACCGCCGGGAGCGATCGTCGCGTTCGGCGGCTCCGCGGCGTCGCCGATGGTCGTCGCGAGCACGGGGGCGACCGGCGTGACGCCCGCCGCCCAGGCGGCGCCCACGGAGTAGTTGACGCTCCCGTCGCGCGCGAACGCCCGGTAGAAGTAGGTCGTCCCGTTCGTGAGGCCGGCGTCGGTGCAGGTGTTCCCGGGAGCCGCGACGGCGCACGCGACGGTGCTCGCGCCGAGGCCCGTCCCGACCGTGTAGGCGGTGCCCTCGACGGGCGCGTCGGCGACCGCGGCGCCCGCGCGGCGCAGCACGACGACCTGCGCGAGGTCGGCGTCGGCGGGGTTCGTCCAGGCGAGCGCGACGGAGGCGTTGCCGGCCGTCGCGGCGCCCGGCGTCGGCGCGGAGGGCGAGGCGTTGTCGATGGTGACGCTCGCGCTGCCGGTGTCGTTGAGCGTCGACGACGCGGGGCCCACGACGGTCGTCACACGTGCCGTGACGGCGTAGGTCGCGCCCGGCGGTGCGGCCATCGCCGCGTGCGTCTTCGGCGTGATGCGCACCTTGTACTGCGTGAGCGTCTGGGTGACGCGGATGCCGGCGCCGAGGCTCACCGCCACCGTGTTGGCGGTGGGAGTGGCCGAGCCGAGGATCGTGGTCCCCGCGTCGTTCGTGATGTCCACCGTCTGGATGCCCGCGAAGGTGCCCGTCGCGAGCGTGACCGTCGCAGAGGTCACGGTCTCCACCGTCGCCGTGCTGGCAACGAGCGTGAACGCGTCGACCTGGGTGGCGGCGGCGCCGGGGGCGACGGTGACGTTCGCCGGCTCGGCGGTGCCGTTCCCGACGGTCGTCGCGGCCCCCGCGCGCAGCGGAACGAGCACGCCCGCGGCGAGCGCGGCGGCGGCCGCGAGGCAGCGGAGGACCGCGGGCGCTGATGGCCGCGCTCGAGCGAGGTGACGCTCGCGATGGGGGGTCTCGGGGGGAGAGTTTCTCCCCCCGGAGTGAGGCGCCGCGAGGCGCCGGACGTCATTCATCGCGGCGAGAAGGCCGCCTGGGCTCGGCCGAACAGGGCGCCGACATGAGGTTCTCGAGGCGGTCATCGGGCGTCCGTCGTCAGCGAGTTCGAGTCGGCGTTGTGCGGGCTGTGGCAGCTGAGGCAGCGCACGGTCGCAGCCGAGCCGAAGGTGTGGAGGTCGTTCGTGGGGTTGCCGTCACCGGTCGCCTGCGCGGCGCCGTTCGCGTCGAGCGGCGCGGCCCGGTCGTACCCACGGGCGTTTGCGCCGAGCGCCTCGCCGACGGGGTGGCTGTAGGACGTCGTCCAGCCCGGGTTCGGGCCCTCGACCGCGGCGTGCTGCATCACGCGGTCGGCGTGGCAGTCCTCGCACAGCTCGGCGTTCGCGTTGGGCGCGCGCAGGAACGGGTACGAGACGTAGAAGCGGTAGCGATCGCCCGCGACGAAGCTCGTCGCCGTCGTCCCGTTGAACGTGATCTTCACGGCGGCGTCGTCGAGCGCGACCGAGGCGCCGGCCTGGCACGGCGCGCCCGCCGGGTCGGCGACGTACGTGTAGGTGGTGGCGGCGCTGCACCGGAACCAGCTCGCGCCGTTGTCGTGCGACACGCGGTAGCTGGCGGTCGTGGCGGTGCCGCCGGCGACGATCTCGACGAGGTAGCCCTTCGACACCGCGCCGGTCGCGACGGCGGCGAGGGTGAGCGTGCCGGTGCCGGTGCCCGACTCCTTGTTGAACGTCCCCGCGCCGACCGGCTGCGAGGTGTGCATCGCCGTCGCGGGCGCGTTCGCCGCGGTGGCCGCGTGCTGGTCGTGGCACACAGAGCAGGCGAGCGCGCCGCCGTTCTGGGCGATGCGCGACGCGAGCGGCGCGTCCGCAGGCGCGGCCGGGACGCGCGCGCCGAGGTTCGTCGCGTCGGCGTCCCAGCGGTGGTGGACGCCGCCCGACCCGGGGACGGCCTGGTCCTGCGTGAACCACGGGAAGCCGAGCCGCCCGCCCGGCGCGACCTTGTTGTGGCAGGACGAGCAGAGCGCGTACGTGTCCGGCTGGTTGAGGAGCCCGCGGCCCTGGCCGTTGTGGAGGCTGTGGCAATCGCTGCAGTTGCCGCTGTTGATCGACGGGTGCGACGACCCGTCGTGCGGCGCGTCGATCGCGGTGGCGGCGGCGGCCGCGGCGAGCGCCGCAGCGGCGACGGCCACCCTCATCACCCCGGTCCTCATCGGTCGTCCCTCTCCTCGCCGCGCGCGGCGATCTCGACGCGGGCGGGCGCGCTGCGCACCGTCCCGTCGTCGACCTCCAGCTCGAAGGCGTACGTCCCGGCGGCGGTCGGCTCGAAGCGCGCCGTCGCCGAGGTCGGGTCGTCGAGCGCCACCCACGGGCCGGCCACCTGCGTCCACCGGTAGCGCAGGCCGCGGCCACCGCGGCTCCTGCGCCCGTCGAGCAGGAGGCGCTCGCCGTGGCGCTGCGGCGGCGCCTCGGCGACCGCGATGGGCAGCGCGCGGCCGGGCTGCGCCGCGTCGACGCGCACCCGCGCCGGGACGCCCGGCCCGGCGTCGCCCTCGAGCTCGAGCTCGAAGACGTAGCTCCCGGCGCCGAACGCCACGGCGGACGCGACCGCCCGGTCGTCGTCGCGCAGGCCCGCGGCGGGGCCCGAGACCTGCCGCCAGCGGTAGGTCGACGCGCCCGTGCTGCCGGCGCCGTCGAGGTCGAACGGCTGCCCGACCTCGATCGACGGGGGCGCCTTCGCGACGGGCTTCGGCAGCGCTGCGTCGCCTCCGGCGACGAACACCTCGACGCGGGTGGCGGGCGAGCGCATCGCCCCGTCCGCGACGGCGAGCTCGAACGCGTAGCGGCCTGCCTGTGCCGGGACGAACGACGCGGTCGCAGACGCGGCGCCGGAGAGGTCGGCCGGCGGTCCCGCGACCTGCCTCCACGCGAACGCGGCGCGGCGCCCGCGCGCGACGTCGGCGCGGCCCTCGAGGATCACGGCGCTCCCGGCGCGGCCGAGCACCGGCGATGTCGCCGAGGCGGTCGGCGCGCGCGCGTCGTCGTCCACGGCGAGGACGGTGACCCCCTCGGTCGCGGCGAGGCCGGCGCGGTCGGTCGCGGTCAGCTCGAAGCCGTACACGCCCGGGCGCCAGGCGTCGAGCGCGAGGAACCCGCCGCGCGAGCGCCCGACGACGGGCGCACCGGCGCTCTGATCCCAGCGCATCGAGAAGGCATCGCCGTTCGCATCGGACGAGAACGCGCCGTCGAGCGACGCCCAGCGGCGCGCCCGCACCACGACCGTGCGGCCCGCGTCGGGGCGCGGCGCGACGTTCTTCACGACCGCCGCGACGCGCACCGGCGGCGAGGCGACGCCGCCGCAGGTCGCGACGCCCTCGAGACCGTAGGTCGCGGAGGCGCGCGCGACGAAGCTCGGCGTCGCGCCGTCGGCGCCGGCGAGCTTCACCGGAGGACCACCCACCTGCTTCCAGTGGACGGAGCAGGACGCGCCGCTGACCGTGGACGAGATCCGCACCAGGCCGGGGCCGCCATCGGCCGGGTTCGACGCGGTGAAGACCGGCCGGTGGTCCGACGCGTCGAGCGGATCGAAGCCCGCCGCGACCTCGGCGCCGTCCGACCAGCCGTCGCCGTCCGTGTCCGCCTTGCGCGGGTCGGTGCCGAGCAGGAACTCCTGGAGGTTCGTGAGCCCGTCGCCGTCCGGGTCGAGGAGCGCGTCGCCCGCGAAGAACGGGTTGAGTCGGTGGGCGATCTCCCACGCGTCCGGCATGCCGTCGCAATCGGCGTCGCCCGCGCAGACCGGCAGGTCCGCGAGGAGCCCGTAGCGCTCGACGCGGCCGGTGTCGAGGCTCGCCACGGCGACGTCGCCGCTCGGGAGGACGGCGACGCCCGCGGGCTGGCGGAGCTGGCCCGGGCCCGGGCCGTAGCTGCCGAGCGTCCCCACCGGAGCGCCGGCGGCCGAGAGCACCTGCACGGTTCCGCTGAAGAAGTCGCTGACGTAGAGGCGCCCCTTCCCGTCCACCGCCACGCCGCCGGGGCGCGTCACCTGCCCCGGCGCGGAGCCGGTCGTCACCGCCGAGCGCACGTAGGCGCCGTCGAGCGTGAACGCGTGGGCGAGCGCGCCGTCGTAGGTGCCCTCGAGGACGGTCCAGACGAGCCCCGACGCCGCGTCGACCGCGACGTCACCGGGGTTGACGAGCGGCGAGGCCCCGGCCGCCTTGAGGACGAGCGCGGTGGTGCCGTCGCGGCGCAGCGCGCGGAGCTGGCCGGCCTCGCGCTCGGCCATCCACAGGAGGTTGCGCCCGGCGTCGTAGGCGAGGCCGACCGGCCCGACCGAGAGGCCGAGGTCGAAGGCGCCCTGCACCTTGCCGGACGCGGGGTCGAGCCGGAGCACGCGCCCGCCGACCGTGGAGACGAAGACCGCGTCGGGGGCGGCCGCGACGGCGAGCGCGCGATCGGGCAGCGCCGGGGCGGCGATCACCTCGCCGCGCGCCGAGAGGATCCAGAAGCCGCCCGCGCCGTCCACCGCGTAGAGGCGCGACCCCGCGGCGGCGAGGCGGCGCGGCCCGGCGGCCACCGCCGCGAACCCGCCCTGATACGGCACGAGCGCCACCGTGATCGAGAGGCTCGCCGACGCCGAGGCGCCCCCCGCGGCGGTCGCGGTGACCGTCACGGTCACCGGCCCGGCGACGTCCGGGGCGACGAGGGTGGCGCTGTCGCCGGCCACCTCGAGCGCCCCCGCGCTCGCGGACCAGGCGTACGTCACCGGGCTGCCGGCGGGGTCGTGCGCCGCGACGTGGAACGCGGCGCGCGCGCCGACGAGCACGGGGGCGGTGGGGCCGGTGAACGCGTCGATCACGACCGGCGTGACGGCGACGGTGGTGACGGTGAGTGGAGCGCTCACCGTCGTCGCCGGGCCGGCGCCGAACGCGCCGCCGTCGTCCGTCGCCGAGCAGCTCACCGTGTAGCTGCCGGGCGCGGGCGTCGTCCAGGCGATGGAGCCCGTGACGGACGCGCCGGCGACGATCGCGAGATCCTGCACGATGCCGCCGGCCGGCAACGAGCCGCCCGAGACCGTCACGGTCAGTCGCTGCACCGACCCGTCGTCGTGCGCCGAGCAGGCGATCGTCGCGATCGCGTCCGCCGGCAGCGGGTCGGGCGACGCGGACACGGCGTCGATCACCGGGGCGGCGTTGCCGAAGCCCATCGCCGCCGCGGGGCCGGCCGAGAACGACGCCAGGAGGAGCGCAAGGGCTGCGCCGCGCGGGACCGGTGTCTGCATGGGCCGACGCGCAATGCAATGAGCGAGCCTCCCCGTGGCGAGACGGCACAGGGTCGATGACGCATCACCCGGATACGCAGGAGCTCCGAAAATCGCGATCTTGCGCGCTTCGGGGCGGGGGGTGCGGCGCGGGCGGGTCCCTCGCGTCCGGGACGTGATGCGGCGGGCGCAAACGTTGCGAAAGCCCGGCCAGCTCGTTCCGCTTGATCTTGATCAATCGTCTCCGGAGTCGCTCCCCCTCCTCCTCCGGCGCGCGCCGCCCCGGATCCGGGGCGCGCCGCCCCGCCTCCCTCGGGCCCACGAGCGGGTCGGCCTGGGGTCCGCGCCCCCGGCCCACTCCGGGATCAAAGGCG
>JBJMQK010000372.1:0-9313 GCA_045802735.1 Anaeromyxobacteraceae bacterium
GGGTCGCGCTCAAGCCCGGCGCGAGCGGTGCGCCCGAGCACGCGGCGGCGGCGGCCCCGCCCCCGGCCGCCGCACCCGAGCGGCGCTCCGTCCCCGAGCCGCGCGCGGCGCCCGCGCCCGCAGCTGCAACCGCAGCCGCGCTGCGGCAGGAGCGGGTCGAGCTGCCGTCGGCCGCCGACACCCTCCCGCCGGCGGCGCTCGCCGATCTCCACGCGGACGAGGCCACGCAGAAGAAGCGCCCGGACGATCGCCGACCCGCGGAGCCCCAGAAGGCCGCGAAGCCCGCCGCCGCGAAGCCCGCCGCCGCGAAGCCCATCGCCGCCGCGAAGCCGCGCGAGCCGGAGCCCGCCCCGCCGCCGCCCCCGCCCGAGCAGTCGAAGCCCGAGGTGAAGGTCGCGCAGGTTCAGGTGCAGCAGCGCTCCCGGCGCGTCGTCGAGCAGGCGCCGCCGCCGGACGTGCACACCGCGCCGTCCGCGCCGCCGCTCACCTCCAACGCCGACCTGCCGCCGCTCGACGACGCGATGATCGAGGCGACGGTCGCGAAGTACGCGCGCTCCTTCGACACGTGCGTCGTCGCCGCGCGCGAGAACGAGCCCCAGCTCGCGCTGGGCGGCCGCAAGGTCGTCGTGACGATGACGGTGAACCCGAACGGCAAGGCGCTCTACCCCACGCTCGACGACGTCGAGCTGTCGGGCAGCGAGTTCGGCAAGTGCGTGAAGCGCGAGAGCGTGCGCATGACCTTCCCCGAGTTCGGCGGCGAGCCCATCCGCGCGCGCGTTCCGCTCACGCTCAAGTGATGCCGCTCGCCACGCCGCGCGACCTCGCGCCGCTCCTCGATCACACCGTCCTGCGCCCCGGCGCCGAGGCGGGCGAGGTCCTCGTCGCCTGCGACGAGGCGCTCGAGCACGGGTTCGCGGGCGTCTGCGTGCGCGAGGAGCACCTCGCGCGCGTCGTCGCGCGGCTCGCCGCCGCCGGCCCGCGGGCGATCGTGGTGTGCGACTTCCCGCGCGGCGAGGGGCGGCCCGCGGCGCGCGCCGAGGAGGCGCGGCGGCTCGCCGGCGCCGGCGCCCACGAGATCGACGTCGTCTACCCGCTGCCGCTCCTCCGCGCGCGCGAGCACCGCGCCGCGCTCGACGACCTCGCCGGCGTGGTGCGCGCCGCCGGCGGCGCCGCCGTGAAGGTCATCCTCGAGACCGGCGCGCTCTCGGCCGCGGAGAAGGCGGCCGCCTGCGCCGTCGCCGCCGCGGCCGGCGCCGCCTTCGTGAAGACCTCGACCGGCTTCGGCCCGGGCGGCGCGACCGAGGAGGACGTCGCGCTCCTGCGCTCGCTCGTGGGCGAGCGACTCGGCGTGAAGGCCTCCGGCGGGGTCCGCAGCGCCGCCGCGGCGCTCGCCCTGGTCCGCGCCGGGGCGAGCCGCATCGGCGCGAGCGCGAGCGTGGCGATCGTGACGGGCAGCTTCTAGATCTGCGCTCATGGACCGCGGGCGCTTCGTGATCGTCGTGGCCGACAGCGCCGGCTGCGGCGCGCAGCCCGACGCGCGCGAGTACGGCGACGAGGGCTCCGACACGATCGGCAACACGAGCCGCGCCGTCGGCGGGCTCCACCTCCCGAACCTGGGGCGGCTCGGCCTCGGGAACCTCACCGCGGTCGCCGGCGTCCCGCCCGAGGCCGCGCCGGCCGGCTTCTTCGGGAAGATGCAGGAGCGCTCGCAGGGCAAGGACACCATCACCGGCCACTGGGAGATGATGGGGATCGTGCTGCAGGAGGGCTTGCGCCTCTTCCCCGGCGGCTTCCCGCCCGAGATCCTCGAGCCGTGGCTCGCCGAGACCGGCGCGCCGGGCGTGCTCGGCAACAAGGCCGCGAGCGGCACCGAGATCATCAAGGAGCTGGGCGAGGAGCACCAGCGGACGGGGAAGCCCATCGTCTACACCTCGGCCGACTCGGTCTTCCAGGTCGCCTGCCACGAGGAGACGGTGCCGCTCGAGACGCTCTACGCCTGGTGCGGCGCGGCGCGGCGGCTCCTCGACCCGTGGCGGGTCGCGCGCGTCATCGCGCGGCCGTTCGTGGGGAAGGCCGGCGCGTACGTCCGCACCTATCACCGGCGCGACTTCTCGATCGCCACGCCCGCGCCGACGGTGCTCGAGCGCCTGGCCGAGCACCGGGTGCCGGTCGTGGGCGTCGGCAAGATCCCCGACATCTTCGACCGGAGGGGGATCTCGGAGGAGGTCCACACCGAGGGTAACGCCGACGGCCTCGCCCGGACCGAGCGGCTCCTCGAGACGGTCCGCAGCGGGCTCGTCTTCGTGAACCTCGTCGACTTCGACATGCTCTACGGGCACCGCAACGACGCGCCGGGTTACGGGCGCGCGCTCGAGGAGCTGGACCGCGCGCTGCCGCGCCTCTTCGACCGCCTCCGCCCGGGCGACGTGTTCGCCCTCACCGCCGACCACGGCTGCGACCCGACGACGCCGTCCACCGACCACTCGCGCGAGTACGTGCCGCTGCTCGTGCACGCGCCGGGGCGCGGCCAGGGCGGCGCGCTCGGCGTCCGCGGCTCGTTCGCCGACCTCGGGGCCGCGGTCGCCGAGCACTTCGACGTGCCTTCGCTCGCCGGGAAGAGCTTCCTCCCGGAGCTGCGGTGAGCGGGGCGGGCGAGCCCGGCCCGCGCGCGGCCGAGCTCCCCGCGGCCCTCGTCCCGCCCGGCTACTGGATCGCGCTCGACGCGCTGGAGCTGCCGATGGAGCTCGAGCCGGGGCGCCTCGGGCCGGGCGCGCCGACCTGGTTCGAGCGCGGGCTGCGGCGCCTCGCGCGCAGGCGGCTCCGCGGGTTTCGCCGCGCCCTCGCGTGGCCGTTCCAGCGCGTCTGCGGCCTCGGCGCGCGCCGGGGCGGCTTCCTCGCCCGCCCGTGGCGGCACGAGGCGAAGTTCACGCAGCGTCACCCGTGGGAGACGCTCGGCTTCGCGCTGGCCGCCGGGCTCTTCCTCGCGCTCCCCGGCGTCGGGCTCTTCTTCCGGGCCGTGGCGCTGACGGCGCGAGCGCGCTCCTCGCCCGCTGCGGCGGGCCGCGCCAGGCGAGCGCGGCCGTCACGCGTCGAGGACGGCCCGCACCCTCGCGAGGAGCGCCGCCGGCGTGAACGGCTTCGGCAACAGCTCGACGCCCGGCGCGAGCACGCCGCCGTCCGCGAGGGCGTCCTGCGGGTACCCCGACACGAAGAGGACCCGGAGCGCCGGGTGGCGCCGCAGCAGGTCCGCGGCGAGCGTGCGCCCGTCGACGCCCGGCATGACGACGTCGGTCACGAGGAGGCGGACGTCGCACGCCTTCGCGGCGTCGAGCGCCAGCGCCTCCTCGCCGCTTTGCGCGACGAGCACGTCGTAGCCGCCTCCCCTGAGCGAGCGAACCGTGACCTCCCGCACGTGCGGATCGTCCTCCACGACGAGCAGGCGCTCCGTCCCGGTCAGGACGGCGGGGGGCGGCGCGGGCGGAGCGATGGCGGCGACCTCGCGCGTGCGTGGGAGCCAGATCTCCACCGACGTGCCCACGCCCGGCTCGCTGTCGACGTGCACCCAGCCGTCGCTCTGCTTCACGATGCCGTAGACCGTCGCGAGCCCGAGCCCGGTCCCGCGGCCCTGCGCCTTCGTGGTGAAGAAGGGCTCGAACAGGTGCGCCTTCACCTCGGGTGACATGCCGGTCCCGGCGTCGCGGACGGCGAGCCGGACGTGGTCGCGCCCGTCGGGGGCGCGAGCGCCGGCGTGATGCGCGTCGACGTTCGACGTCTCGACGGTGATCCGGCCGCCGCGCGGCAGCGCGTCGCGGGCGTTCACGACGAGGTTCACGATCACCTGCTCGAGCTGCCCCGCGTCGCAGCGCGTGGACCAGAGCCCCTCCTGCAGCTTCACCACCAGCTCCACGTCCTCGCCGAGCACGCGCCGCAGGAGCTTCTCGCTCCCCCGCACCACGGCGTTGAGGTCGAGCGGCACCGGCGCGATCACCTGCTTGCGCGCGAACGCGAGCAGCTGGCGCGTGAGCTCGCTCGCGCGCCGGCCGGCGGCCCTGATCTCGTGGATGTCCTCCGCGTTGGCGGGCGCGCCGGCTCGCACGTCCTCGTCGAGGGCGTCGGCGCAGCTCAGGATGACCGTGAGCAGGTTGTTGAAGTCGTGGGCGACGCCGCCCGCGAGGCGGCCGATGCTCTCGAGCTTCTGCGCCTGACGCAGCTCCTCCTCGGTGCGGCGCTGCGCGGTGATGTCGCGGCTGTTCACGACGATGCCTCGCACCGAGGGCACGTCGAGCAGGTTCCCCATCTCCGCGTGCTGGAGGGCCCAGGTCCCGTCCGCGCGCCGGACGCGCAGCTCGAGCGTGCGGCGCGTCCCGGGCTCCGCCCGTACCGCCGCGAACGCCGCCTTCGCCCGCTCGAGGTCGTCGGGGTGCACCGCGCCGAAGCAGGTCCGGCCCAGTACGTCGTCGGGGGACACTCCCATGACGCGCACGAGCGATGGGCTCGCGAAGGTGACGACGCCCTCGCCGTCGGTCACGAGGACGATGTCGCTCGCGTGCTCGTTGAGCGCGCGGAAGCGGTGCTCGCTCGTCCGGAGCGCCTCCTCGCCGCGGATGCGCTCGGTGATGTCGCGCGCGCTGCCGATGATCCCGATGACGCGCCCTTCCGCGTCGCGATAGGGGACCTTGGTGGAGAGGTAGACGCGGTTCCCCGCCGGCGTCTGGACGGTCTCCTCGAGCACCTCCGCCACGCCGGACTCCATGACGCGCCGGTCGGTCTCGATCAGCGCCGCGCCGATGGCGGCGTCGCCGTAGATCTCCGCGTCGGTCCGGCCGAGCACCGCCTCGGACGACTTCCCGACCACCTCCAGCACGGCGGGGTTCCCGAACAGCCACCTGCTCTGGCGGTCCTTGAGGAAGATGGGGTCGGGGATGGCGTCGCTGAACGTCCGGAGGAGCTTCTCGCCGTCTCGCAGCTGCGCGTTCGCCCTGCGCAGCTCCGCGGTCCGCGACGCGACCTGCCGCCGCAGCATCCAGGTGAAGGCGAGCGAGACGACCAGGAGCGCACCGGCCGAGGCGAGGACCGGGAGGAGCCAGCGCGGCGTCCGCGGCGCGGCGCGGCCCGGCATCCAGCGCGCGAACAGCTCGTACCAGACCGAGTCTGGGTTCGCCTTCCAGGCCGCGAAGCGCGCGTCGATCCGGCGCAGGAGGTCGGCGCGCGCGCGCGGGGCGGCGTACGCGAGCCGGACCGGGGAGAAGTAGAGCTGGGTCGGCTGCAGGTGGTACTGCGGGGCGATCGCCGCGCCGGAGAGCTGGGCGTCGATCCCGGCGTCGAGCGCGCCCGCCTCCACCGCCTCGAAGACGCCGCGGTAGTCGCTCTTCTCGACGAGCTGCGCCTCGATGCCGAACTGCTCGAGGAGGGCGCGGAACCCCTGCGTGTAGATGCTGCCCTTGAGCACCCCGATGCGCTTGCCGCGGAGATCGAAGATCGTCTGGATCGGCGATCCACGCGCCGTGAAGACGACCCCCCAGTCGAGGACGGGGACCTCGGCGCTGAACGCGAAGCGCCTGGCGCGCTCCTCGGAGTAGCCGACGACCGGGACGACGTCGACGCGCCCCGCGGCGAGCGCGCCGAGGCAGTCGTCCCAGGTGCCGCCCACGTAGTCGAGGACCCAGCTCTCCTCGCGCGCGACGTGCTCGAGGAGGTCGATGTAGAGGCCGCGCGGCTTGCCCGCCGCGTCGAGGCTCACGAGCGGCTCGAACTCGTAGGTGCACACGCGGAGATGCTCCGCGGGCGGTTCCCCATCGACGATCGACGCGTCGGGCAGGTCGTACGCGGCGCGGGCGGCGCCGGAGAGGAGGAGCGCGGCGGCGCACAAGCACGTCCGGACGGTCGCGCGAGAGGAGAGGCGGGTCGTCGCGCAGCGTTTCACGAATGGCGCAGAGTACCCTATGGGGGGGTCCCCGCCGCGTCCCACGTCACCCCTTCTTGCCCTTCAGCGGTGCCTTCTCCGGCTTCCCCGCCTTCGCGCGCAGGTCGGCGGCGGACTCCTTGATCTCGGTGAGGTCGCGGACCATCTCGCTCCAGCCGTACCAGAGCGAGTAGTCGGGGCTGTTGTGGAAGGCGCCCTGGAACGTCCGCATGCGGTGCTCGAGGAACATCACGAACAGCTTCTGCTCGGCCACCGTCGGCGCGTCGTGAAAGGTGAGCAGGTCGGGGAAGGCGTAGGCGTAGTCCTTCGGCTTCTTGAGCACGCCGTCGCGATACAGCGCCGCGACGGTGCGGATGCCCTCGGCCATGACGTGGTCGGCCTCGCGCAGGAGCTCCTCCGAGCTCTTGAACTGCGCCTGCACGAAGCTCGACGCGTGGCAGCCCGTGCACGTTTCCACCATGCGCCTGCGCCGCCGGTCGAACTCGGCCTGGTCGAGCCGCGCCACGTCCGCGGCCTTCACGACGTCGAGGCGCGCGGTCGCCTTGCCGTCCGGGTCGAGCACGCCGAGCCCCTGGAGGATCGTGGCGCGGTCGGCGGCCCACTGCTTGTCCTCGGGCATGGGGAGCCGCACCGCGAGGAACCCCCACGCCGTCTTCACGCCGTGATCGCCGTCCTGCATGTGGCAGGTCTGGCAGGTGGGCGCGCCGGCGTCCTTCGGGATGACCCCGAGCTGCTTCAGGGCGTTCCGGACGCCGTGCTTCGACGACGAGTACATCTCCCACTGCGCGTGGTCGAAGCCCATGTGGCAGCTCTGGCACGCCTGCGGCGAGCGCGCCTCGGCGACGGAGAAGGTGTGGCGCGTGTGGCAGGCGTCGCACGAGGCGTTGCCGAACCCGCCGCCGGCCTTCTTCACCTCGCGCATGTCGGCCTCGCTCTTGAGGCCCAGCTTGTGGCACCCGCCGCAGCCCTTCTGCCCCTCGATGAGCGCCATCGGCTGGTAGTGGAACGTCGGCATCGCCTTCATCGCCGCCCAGGCGAAGGCGTGCTTGCCGCCCTTGAACTGGTCGGTCTGCTTCGCGTGGCACGCACCACAGGTGTCCGCCGTGGGGAGCCTCACCCGGGCGATGTCGTCCCTGGAGGTGTGGTCGGAGCCGTGGCAGGCGTCGCACGAGACGTCGTTCTGGCTGTGCTTCGACAGGCGCCAGTCGGAGACGATCGTCGGGGTGACGCTGCGGTGACACGCAACGCAGGCGTCGTCGCTCGCGGACTTGCCCGCGTGCTTCGCCGGCGCCTTCGCCTGCGCGAGCGCGGCGCCCGCGTGGAGCAGGGCCAGCACCGCGAGCGCGCATCGGGTGGTCTTCATCCGGCCTCCGGCGGGCGAGGCGCGGCCACCGCGCGACGCCGCTCGCCCGGCTACTTACTCGCCCCGCCGGGCTGCTGCTGCGGCTTCCCCCGCTGATCGTCCTGCCCCTTCGGCTGGCTCGACACGCTCCCGGGGTTGTTGCCCGTCGCCTGGTTCGGGCCGGGTTGCGCCGTCGAGATCGCGACGACCTGCACCGTCGGCTTGTACGAGGGGTCGCGGATCGCGATCTGGCCCTGGCGGGCGAAGTCCAGCACCTCGCCGAGGACGCGCAGCGCCTCCTGCGGCGCGTGGAAGCCGGTCGAGTTCTCCGCCTCGACGAAGTCGAAGAGGAACTGCGCGCGCCGCTGCAGGTAGCGCGCGGCCTCGAGGTCCCTGTCCGGCTTGCCGGCGGCCTTCGCCTTCTTGATGTCGTCGATGAGCGCGACGACCGCGTCGATGGCCTTGTTCCGCTGCCCGAAGAAGCGGTCCTGCTCGGTCTCGACGCGCGCCTTGAGCTCGGCCTCCGAGTACTTCTGGTGGCACGGCAGGCACGACGCCTTGAGCTTGAGGATGGGGCTGTTCACCTGGTGATCGCTGATGCTCTGCCCCTTGTACTCGATCTGCGGCATGTGGCAGTCGGCGCAGGTCACCCCCGAGCGCCCGTGGACGCCCTGGTTCCACATCTCGAACTCGGGGTGCTGCGCCTTGAGGACCGGCGCGCCGGTGTCCTTGTGCACCCAGTCCTTGAACCCGATCTCATCGTAGTAGTCGACCATCGCGTCCGGCTTGAGCCCCTTGGCCCACGGGAAGACGAGACGCTTCTCCGTGCCGCGGAAGTAGTACTCGTCGTGGCACTGCCCGCAGACGAACGCGCGCATCTCCTCCGGCTTCGCGTCGCGATTCACCTCGTAGTCCTTCACGCCCTGCGACGCCTTGAGCGCCTTCATGCCCTCCATGAAGGCGACGCGCGTCACGCGCAGTGACATGTCCTTGGGGTCGTGGCAATCGATGCAGGCGACCGGGTGCGTGACGTGCTTGCGCGCCTCGGCGTAGGGCATCGCGTTGAGCTTCTCGAACCCCTTCGTCGCGTCGCCGTCGCCGAGCTGCCTGTACAGCACCGGCACCGAGGCGTGGCAGTTCATGCAGGTGCCGGGCTGCTTCGCGAACGCTTGACGCTTCGTGAACGTCTGGTCGTCGAGCATGTAGGCGTGGCCGCGCTCCTCGCGGAAGTCGACCGAGAACGCGTAGCCCGACCAGATGGTCTTGAGGCGCGGGTCCTGCTCGATCTTCTCCTGCGACACGACCGAGCGCGGGTCGGCCTGGTCGGGCGTGCGCGGCAGCGCCTCCGAGCCGCCGTACTTCGTGCGCACCTGGTCCACCGTCTTGAGGTAGGTCTCGTACTGGAGCGGGAACTCCTTGCCCCAGATCGCCGGGTCGACGGTGTCCTCCGTGATGCCGCCCTGGGCCGCCTGCGCGGTTTGCGAAGCCTGGGCGGCCTGCGCAGGGCGGCCCGCTTGCGAGGCCTGCGACGGTTGCGGCGCGCTGGCCGGCGGCGTCCTGGCGGTCGACTTCTCCGAGGCGCACCCGGCGCCGGCAGCCGTGGCGAGGACGAGGACGGTGAGGCCGCCCGCGGCCACCGTGGCGAGCGTGCGGCGCCGTGCGCTCCCGGACGGCATCGGCATGGGGTGCTCCCTCCAGTCCAGTCGCGTCCGGGCGGGCCGCGCGGCGCGCTGACAACCCTGGGGCGAGCGCCCGCGATCGGGCAGAGTCCGGACGGGTGCTGCGTTCTCGCAACGTGAACGCGAGCCGGCGGGCTAGCGGTCGTCGAGCGCGCCGTCCTCGAGGTGGTCCGCGTCGCCCCAGCGGACGATCGTCCAGACGCCGGCGGCCAGCGCGCCGCAAGCGTCGCAGGCCTCGCAAGCGGGCCGCCCGGCGCAGGCGGCCCAGGCTTCGCAAACCGCGCAGGCGGCCCAGGGCGGCATCACGGAGGACACCGTCGACCCGGCGATCTGGGGCAAGGAGTTCCCGCTCCAGTACGAGACCTACCT
>JBJMQK010000381.1:0-9076 GCA_045802735.1 Anaeromyxobacteraceae bacterium
GGTCGGGCGCGGCGGGCTTGTCCTCGGCGCGAACGGCGCCGCCGAGGAGGAGCATCGCGACCGCGCAGAGGCCGCGAACGGGAAATCGGTTCATGGGGGTGGATCTCCGGGTGCTGCGAGTCAGTGCGCGATCTGGCCGAGAAAGGCCCGGATGCGCGGGTTGCGCTGCTCGTCGAAGAACTGCTGCGGGGGAGCCTCCTGAAGGATGCGCCCCTCGTCGAAGAAGAGGATTCGGTCGCCGGCCTCGCGGGCGAAACGCATCTCGTGCGTCACCGCGATCATCGTCATCCCGGAGCGCGCGAGGTCCTTCATCACGTCGAGGACCTCGTTGATCATCTCGGGGTCGAGCGCGCTCGTCGGCTCGTCGAAGAGCAGCACCTTCGGCGTCATGGCGAGCGAGCGCGCGATGGCGACGCGCTGCTGCTGGCCGCCCGAGAGCTGGAACGGGTGCTTGTGCGCGTGATCCGCGAGGCCCACGCGCGCGAGGATCTCCAGCGCCGCCCGGTTCGCCTCGGCGCGCGGCGTCTTGCGGACGCGCCGCGGCGCGAGCGACACGTTCTCGAGCGCGGTGAGGTGCGGGAAGAGGTTGAACTGCTGGAACACCATCCCCACCTCGCGCCGGATCGCGTCGAGATTCTTGCACTGCTCGTCGAGCTCGAACCCGTCGACCACGATGCGCCCGGAGTCGTGCTTCTCGAGGCGGTTCAGCGTGCGCAGGAAGGTCGACTTCCCCGACCCCGAAGCGCCGATGATCACCGCCACCTCGCCCTCGTAGAAGCTCGTCGTGACGTCGCGCAGCACGTGCGCGGCGCCGAAGCTCTTGTTCACGCGCTCCGCGATGATGAGCGGAGTGCGCGGCGCGGACGGGAGCGGGTGGACGAGCGACATCACGGGGTCCTCGCGGCTACAGATGCCGCCCCTCCTCGTCGAGCGCCTTGTCGATGGCGACCTCGAGCGTGGTGTTGCCCTTCTTGATCGCCACGAAGCGATCCGAGACCCAGGCGTCCACGCGGCCGCCGGCGAGCGCGGCGCGGGCGTCGGTGTCCTTCGGGAAGTTCTTCACCTCCTTCACGCCCGGGATCTTCTGGACGTGCTCGAGGTAGGTGGTCCCGGTCTGGACGGCGACGATCTTGCCGGCGAGGTCCTTCGCCGTGCGGATCCCGGGGTCCTTCGCGACGATGATGCCGCCCGAGCAGTAGTGCGGGTTCGTGAAGGTCACGGCCTTCGCGCGCTCCTCGGTGATGCCGAAGGAGGCGATGACCATGTCCCAGCGGTCCTGCCTGAGCCCGGCGAGGAGCGCATCGAACGACAGCGCGCGCCACTCGATGCCGACGCCCATCTTCTTGGCCATCCCCTCGGCGACGTCGATCTCGAACCCGGCGAGGGTCGGGCCGCGGAAGAAGTTGAACGGCGGGAACGCGCCCTCCGTCGCGACGATGATCTTCCCGTCCTTCTTGATCTCGTCGAACGTGCGCGCGTCGGCGCGCACCGCGGCGAGGGCCAGGACCACGGCGAGGAGCCAGCTCGTCTTCTTCATCGGGATTCCCTCTCGCCGGCTCGCGCCGGGCGGACCCAACCGGGGTCAGGGGTCTCGCTTGGTAGCCCGCTCGGGAGGGCCTGTCAATCGCGCGCGGAGAGGGCGAGCGCGCGCAGCACCACCGCGTCGAACATCGCCGGCGTGAGGCGTCCCGTGTTCGTGTTCTGGCGCGACACGTGGTAGCTGCCCAGGAGCGCGGGCGCGCCCGGGAGCGCGATCTCCGCGCCGTGCGCGAAGCGCGGCCGCGGGCGGGGAACGGCCGCGCCGCCGCGCTCGAGCGCGCCGAGCGCCGCCTCCCATGCGATCGCCCCGAGCGCGAGGAGCACCAGCGGGCACAGCGCGGCGAGCTCGCGATCGAGGAACGCTGCGCACCGCGCGAGCTCCGCCGGCTCCGGACGGTTCTCCGGCGGGACGCAGCGGCAGGCCGCCGTGATGTAGGCGCCGGTGACCGCGAGGCCGTCGCCCCGGTGTTCGGAGGTCGGCTGCGAGGCGATCCCGGCGCGGTGGAGCGCGGCGTAGAGGAAGTCGCCCGAGTCGTCCCCGGTGAACATGCGCCCGGTGCGGTTCGCGCCGTGCGCGCCCGGCGCGAGCCCGACGATCACGAGCCGCGCGCGCGCGTCGCCGAAGCCGGGGACGCCCTTCCCCCAGTACGCGTCGTCGCGGTAGGCGCGCCGCTTCACCTGCGCGACCTCCTCGCGCCAGGCGACGAGGCGTGGGCAGGCGCGGCAGCGGGCGACCTCGTCCGCGACGGCGGCGAGCGCACCCGACGGCGGCTTCATGGGCGGCACCCGGTTGCGTTGATCCGCAGCGTCGCTTCCGCCGCCATGAGGAGGTCCGGCGCCTGGCGGCGCCTCACTCCGGGGGGAGAAACTCTCCCCCCGAGACCCCCCATCACGCGGGCCAACGCAAGTGATCACCGCCATCACCGCGGCTTCCCCGCGGCGCCCGCCCCGCCCTTCGGCGAGGGCTCCGCGTGCGGCGCGTCGCCGGACCGCGTCACCGTGACCCGCGTCTTCGCCCCGGTCTGCCAGGCGAGCCGCCCGAGGCAGCGCTCCGCGTCGGCGCGCACCGCGTCCGCGCGCCGGCGGGCGAGGAGCGCCTTCACCGCCTCCGCTGCCGCGGCGTCGTCCGGGGGGGCAGGCGTCGCGCGCAGCGCGAGGACGGCGCCGTCGGCCGTGCGCGAGAGCGCGCGCACGCGCGCGGCCTTCTCGTCGAGGCACGAGAGCAACGCGGCGTCGCGATCCGCGGTCGCGACGTCGAGCCGCCGGTCGAGGTAGGCGGCGACGCGCCGCACGTGGTCGGCGTGCTCCACGGCCGCCGCCGCGCGCTGCGCCGGCGCGGCGCCCGCGCCACCCGTCGCGCCCAAGGCGAGCGCCAGCGTCGCAGCGAGGGCGCCGATCACGGCCTGTCGCTCCCGGTGTCGCGTGAGAGCCGCTCCTCGGCGGCCGGTCGCACCAGCACCTCGGGGCTGCCGGTGGGCGGCCCGGAAGCGTCGCCGTCCGTCGCCGTCACGACGCAGCGCCAGCGGTCGCCAGGGCGCACGAGCCGCACCGGCACCTCGTCGGTGCCCGCCGCGAACCCCTGCGGCTCGCCATTCCGCACCCAGGAGAAGAGGTAGTGCACGGGGTCGCCGTCCGGGTCCTCCGCCTTGTGCACCACCTCGCAGCGCAGCGGCGCGCCCGGGCGCGGCACGTCCGGCGTGACCCGCGCCTGTGCCGGGCCGGGCGGGCTGTTCGCGATCGTCCGCTCCGCCTGCGCCGAGGCGCCGTCGGCCGCGCCGTCGTTCGCCGTCACGGCACAGCGCCAGCGCTGTCCCTTCCGCAGGCGATCCGCGGCGACGTGGGCCGGATCGGCGCCAGGCGGCGCCGGGGCGCCGTCCTTCGACCAGGCGTAGCGATAGGTGAGGGCGTCGCCGTCCGGGTCGGGCGCCTCGGCGGCGATGCGGCACACGAGCGCGTCGCCGCGGCGCGGGGCCTCGGGCTCGACGACCACCTGCGGCGCGCCCGGCGGGCTGTTCTTCACGAGGGCCTCGGCGCCGGCGCGCGCGCTCTCGGCCGTGCCGTCGCTCGTCCAGGCCTCGCAGCGCCAGCGCTCGCCGCGCCGCACGAGCCCGGCGGGCAGGGACGCAGCGGCCTCGCCGAGCGCCGTCGGCGCGCCGTCCCTGAGCCAGCGGTAGCGGACCTCGACCGGCTCGCCGTCGGCGTCCACCTCCGGTCCGTGCGCGTCGCAGGTGAGCGCCTGGCCCGTCACCGGCGCCTCCGGGCGGAGCGCGACGGCCGGCGCGGGCGGTGGCGTGTTCCGCACCGTCGCCGTCGCGGACACGGGCTCGCCCTCCTCCTCGCCGTCGAAGGCGCGCACCACGACGCGCCAGGTCTCGCCGTGACGCGGCACGCCGCGCGGCACCTCGGCACCCTCCACGCCGGCGGCGACGCCGTCGCGGTACCAGGCGTAGCGGTAGGAGACGGGGTCGCCGTCGCCGTCCGTCGCCGGGCGCGCGATGCGGGCGCGGATCCCGGTCGCGGCGCTCGGCTCGGCCGGGTCGAGCGCGATCTCCGGGGCCGACGGCGGGCTGTTCTCGACGGCGCACTCCGCGGCGCTCTCGGCACCCGCCACCTCGCCGTCGGAGGCCGTGGCGACGACGCGCACCAGGTCGTGCTTGCGCACGCTCGACGCGGGGAGCCGCGCGCCCGACGCGGACGCCGCCGGGCGCCCGCCCACCGTGAAGGCGTAGCGGTACGAGACCGCGTCGCCGTCGGCGTCGGTCGTCGGCGCGCGCAGCTTCGCCTCGAGCGCGGTGCCAGCGCGGACCGGCGCGTCGCACAGCGCGACCGCCGGCGCCCCCGGCGGCGAGTTCGCGACGACCACCTCCGCGGCGACCGGCGCCGACTCCGCCTCGCCGTCGCTCGCCACGACCTCGACGTGCCAGCGCTCGCGCTTGCGCGGGACGCCACGCGCCACCTCGGCGCCGTCGCCGGCGCGCTGCCCGTCGCGGGTCCAGGCGTAGCGGTAGCTGACGGCGTCACCGTCGGCGTCGGGAGCGGCCTCGAGCTGCACCCGGAGCCCATCGCCGCGGCGGGGCGCGGCCGGGGCGAGCGCGATCCTCGGCGGCGGCGGCGGCGTGTTCACGACGGTGACGGTCGCCCGCGCGAGCGGCCCGTACGCCTCGCCGTCGAAGGCCTGCGCCTCGACCGTCCAGCGCTGCCCCTTCTTCAGCTTCTCCGCCGGGACCTCGGTCGCGCCCGTCCAGAAGGGTTCGCGCGCCGACGCCTCGCGGCCGTCGGGCACCGCCACCGCGAAGCCGTCGCGGAGCCAGCGGTAGCGGTAGACGAGCGCGTCGCGGTCGGCGTCCGCAGCGGGCGTCGCGAGCCGCGCCACGAGCGGCGTCGAGGCGCTGGGCCGCTCCGGCGCGAGGCTCACGACCGGCGCGCCCGGCACCGCGTTCGTCACCTCCACCTCGGCCGACGCCGCCGCGCCGGGCCCGGCGGGATCGCTCGGCGTCACCGTGACGCGCACGCGCTGGTGCTTCGCGAACAGCTCGGGCGAGAGCACCTCCCCGGTCGCGCCGGGGATGGCCTTCCCGTCCTTCGACCAGGCGTACGCGTAGCGGATCGCGTCGCCGTCGGCGTCGACGCTCGGCTGCACGACCTCGGCGCGCAGCGCCTCGCCGCCCTTCGGCCGCTCGGGGCGGATCGCGACGCGCGGCGCGGTCGGCGGCGCGTTCTTCACCTCGACCGCGGCGCTCGCGCGCGGGCCCTCGGCCTCACCGTCGTCGGCGAACACCGTGACCTCGAAGTGGTCGCCGCGCGCCACCTCGGAGGCCGGCACCGCGCGTGCGTCGCCCGCGACGGCGAGCGGCTTCCCGTTCTTCGACCAGGCGTAGTGGTAGCGGAGCGCGTCGCCGTCGGCGTCGAGCGCCTCGGCGAGCAGCACCGCGCGCAGCGCTTCGCCCTTGTGGGGGGCGCGCGGGCGGATCTCCAGCGCCGGCGCGCCGGGCGCGCTGTTCGCGACGACGGCGTCGGCGACGGCCGGCGGCCCCTCGAGCTCCCCGTCGAATGCGCGCACCTCGACGGAGACCTTCTGGCCCTTGCGCAGCGCGCGCGCCGGGAGCGCCGCGGCCGCGAGCGGCAGGTTCCGCGCCGCGCCGTTCACCTTCCAGCGGTAGCGATACGTGACGGCGTCGCCGTCGGCGTCGATCGCCGCGCCGCCGAGGCGCGCCGAGAGGACGTCGTCGCGGTGTGGCACCGCCGGTGCGAGCGCGACGGCCACGGGCCCGGGGGCGCTGTCGGCGACGCGCGCCTCGACGACGGCCGGCTCCGCCTCGGACTCGCCGTCCGTCGCGTAGACGCGCGCGGTGAGGAGCACGCCCTTCGCCAGGCGCTCGCCGGGGAAGGTGTCGGCCGTCACGCCCGCGGGGAGCCCGTCGAGGAGCCACTCGTAGCGGTACGCCACCTTGTCGCCGTCGGCGTCGGCGGCGCCGCTGCCGAGCGCCAGGCGGACGGGGCGGCCGCGCGCCGGGCGCGGCGGATCGAGCGTCACGGCGGGCGTCGCCGGCGGGGTGTTGCCGATGCGCACCTCCGGGCCGCGGTACACGACCGCGCCGTGCTGCGGGGTGAGCGCGAAGCGCCACACCTCGCCCTTCCTGGCGCGGCCCGGCGGCACGTCCGGCTTGCCCTCGAGGTCGCCGGCGAGCGCGCCGTTCCGGTACCAGGCGATGCGCGGCGGAGGCTCGGGCTCGCCGGGGCGGGCGTCGAGCGCGACCCAGCGCCAGCGCGCCTTGAGGCCGTCGCCGGTGCGCGGCGCGGCGGGCTCGATCGCGAGCGCGTGGTAGCGCGGCGGGTTCGGGCCGTGGCGGCCGGCGTGCGCGGCGTCGTGCCCGGGGGAGGGCCACGGCGCGGTCGCCGCCACGCTGCCGAAGCGCAGCGCGCGGATCGCGTGCAGCTCGCCGCCCGGGAAGCCGATGAAGATCGAGAGGCTCGCGTCGCCGGCGAGGTCGTGGAGGAGCGGCGTCGCGCCGAGGTCGGACGCGTCGAGGCGCGTCGGGAACCCGGCGAGGTTCGCGCCGTCGGCGCTCACCGCCACGACGTTGCCGTCCGCGCTCACCGCGGCGACGTCCGGGCGGCCGTCGCGATCGAGGTCGCCGATCACGGCGCCGCCGAAGATGCGCGTCCCCACCCGCACCGGGAAGCCGGTGCGCGGCCGGCCGTTGCCGTCCACGACGTGGAGGAGGCCGTCGGCGGAGGTGAACGCGATCGCGACCTTCCCGTCGCCGTCGAGGTCGCCGATGGCGGGGCCTTCGTACAGGCGGTAGCCGGCCTCGACCGGGAAGCCGGGCAGCGCCTTCCCCGCGTCGGAGACCGCGTAGAGCTTGAAGTCCTGGCTCGCCACGACGAGGTCCATCGCGCCGTCGCCGTCCACGTCCGCGAACGCGGGTGCGCCGGTGACCTCGTACGCGGTCTCGAGCGGGAAGCCGCGGCGCTCCTTGCGCGAGGCGAGGTCGAGGACGTGCACGCGGCCGTCGGCGCAGCCCACCGCGAGCGACGGCGCTCCGCCGAAGCGCGAGGCCGAGGCGGTGCTCGTGACGGCAGAGCCGAGGGTCACCGGGAACCCCGCCGCCTCCTTGCCGCCCCTCTTGAAGGCGTGGAGCTTGCCCGCCGCGTCGCCGACGACGACCTCGGGGCGACCGTCCCCGTCGACGTCGACGAAGGACGCGCCGGCGCGCGCCTTCGCGCCGAGGCGCGCCGGGAACCCGGGCACGGGCGCGCCGCCCCCGAGGACGACCACCTTGCCGGAGAGCGTCACCACGGCGATCTCGACGCGCCCGTCGCCGTCGAGGTCACCCGCCGCCGGCGCGCCGCTCGCGACCTCGTCCTTGCCGAGCGGCACGGGGTAGCCCCGGACGGACGCGCCGTCCACGCGGAGCGCCACCACGCGATCGCCCGCCACCACCACCAGCGCGGGCGCGCCGTCGAGGAGGGCGCCGACGGCGTGCTGCGACACCGGGGCGCCGAGCGTCAGCGGGTACCCGGGGAGCGACCCCGCCCCGAGCGCGAGCGCCAGCAGGAGGGCGCTCATGGCGACTCCTCCGCAGGCGCGACCGCTGCGACCCCGCGCTCGCGCCCGACGGCGTACACGCCGAGCGCCTTCACCGGCGCGCCGTAGCTCTCGGCGTCGTCGGCGAGCGCGACGGCGAAGGCGCCCTTCGTCCCGGCGTGCGCGAAGTAGAGGAACCGCTCGCCGCACACGCAGTCGAAGCGCGCGCGGGCGGCCTCGAGCGCCCGCCCGACGGCCGCGCGCGCCACCTCGAGGTCGCGGCGCGCGCGGTCGCGCTCGGCCAGGGCGGCGCGCGCCCGCTGCTTGCGCTCCTCGGCGTCGGCGAACAGTCGCTCCGCCTCGCGGTGGCGGCGCCGCGCCTCGGCGCCGCGCTCGGCGACGAGGAGCGCGAGCGCGAGGCTCTTCCCCCACAGCGCCTCCACCTCGCCCCACAGCGCCGCCTTGCGCGCGCTCTCGCGCCGGTACTCGGCGTCGAGCGACAGCTCGGCGGAGCCGGCGCGCGCGAGCAGGCCCTCCTCGTCGGCGAGGTCCACCGCGAGGAACCCGTTCGGCTGCAGGGCGACCCGCGTCCGCGCCAGCGCCACCCGGTCGCGGCGATCGTCGGTCGCCCGCTCGGCGCCGCCGAGCCGCAGCCACCGCTCCGAGGTCCGCTCGCGCTGCGCCTCGTACGTCGCGACCGCCTCGAGCGACGCGTTCTCGACCGCGTCGCCCTCGGCCCCGAGGCGCGCCGCGTCGTCCTCGATCGCGCCGACGGCGGCGAGCGCCTCGACGGCGCGTGACTGCACGCGCTCGGCGTCGGCGTCGGCGGCGCTCGCGGCGGCGTCGAGCTCCTCGGCCCGGGCCAGCGCGCCGTCGCGCGCGGCGAGCGCGGCGGCGTGCTCCTCGCGCCAGCGGAGGAAGTCGCGGCTCGCGACGAGGTCCAGGAGCTCTGCGAGTCGGAGCGGCTTCATGCGCGTGTCGATCCGGGCTGCCGCTAGTTCGCCGCGGCGAAGACGAAGGGGTACTCCACCGTCACCGGCCCGGTGGGGCGGAAGGGCGTGCGCCAGGTGCGGAGCGTCGCCACGATGCACGCCGCGACCTCGGGCGAGCCGAGGCCGTTCTCCACCGCGACGGCGTCGGCGATCGCGCCCGTCTCGAGCACGCTGAAGCGGATGCGGATCTTCCCGCGGAGCGCCGGATTGCGCTTGAGCTGGCTCTCGTAGCAGGCCTTGAGCGCGCCCATGCGCGCGCGGACGAACTGCCCGAGCTTCGCCTGGTCGAGGTCGGGCGAGTCGATCTCGGCGTCCTCGGCGGCGACCGACGCGCTGACGCGCACCTCGGCCTTCGCGCCGAGGGCCACCTTCGCGCCGCCGCCGCCGCCGGTGGCGAGGTCGCCGATGGACGCAGGGCCGCCGCCGCCGGCGCCGCGCCGGCCACCGAGGCCGCCGCCCGCGCCGCCCTCGCCCGCGACCGCGACCGACCCGGCGCCCGAGAGCGCCGCCGCGACGT
>JBJMQK010000416.1:0-8997 GCA_045802735.1 Anaeromyxobacteraceae bacterium
GACGCGGACCTCGCCGGGATCGAGAAGAAGCTCGCCAACCCGAGCTTCGTCGCGCGGGCGCCGGCCGAGGTCGTCGAGAAGGACCGCGCGAGGGCCGGCGAGCTGCGCGAGAAGCGGCTTCGCCTCGAAGCACATCGATCCATGCTGGCGGAAGCCGCGGCGGTGAGCGACTATGTCTCCATGACCGAGACCCCGAACCCCACCCCCGTCTCGAGCGCCGATGGCGCGACCGAGACCTCGACTGCTCTCCCCACTGCGACGACGAACGAGGCGGCTGTCCCCGCCGCCGATCCCGCGGCCACCAGCTCCGCCGGCACGACGCCGCCGACCGGCGCCGCGGCGACCTCGCGCAAGCCCAAGGCGCGCGCCGGGAAGAAGCCCGCTCCCGCGGTGAAGATGAAGGCTGCCCCCGCGAAGAAGCCGGCGGCGAAGAAGGCTGCACCCATGGTGAAGGGCAAGGCGAAGCCGGCGCCGAAGGCTGCGAAGGCGGCCCCGAAGGCGAAGCCCGCCGCGAAGAAGGCGGGCGGCGCGAAGGCGAAGCCCGCCCCGAAGGGGAAGAAGGGCGCAGCCTCGAAGACCTCGCTCTTCGGCCGCGTCGCCGGCAGCGTGAAGAAGCTCGCCGGCAAGAAGAAGGCGAAGGCGTAAGGCGGCTCGGAGGTGGCGGTCCTCCCCACGCACGTCGAGCGCCTGCTCGACCTCGCGCTCGAGGAGGACCTCTTCCTCGGCGACGCGACGAGCGAGGCCACGCTCGACGCCGCGGCGGAGGGCGAGGGCCGCTTCCTCGCGAAGGACGACCTCGTCCTCGCCGGTACCGCCGTGGCCGCGCGCGTCTTCGACCGCCTCGGCGCCAGCTGCGCCTTCGATCGCGGCGACGGCGCGCGCGTCGCGAAGGGCGAGTGGATCGGCACGGCGAAGGGCCCGCTGCGCGCGCTCCTCGCCGCCGAGCGCACCGCGCTCAACTTCCTGCAGCGGCTCTCCGGCGTCGCGACGCAGACGCGCCGCTGCGCCGACGCGCTCGCCGCGGGCGGAGGCCGCACGCGGCTGCTCGACACGCGCAAGACCACGCCGGGCTGGCGCCGCCTCGAGAAGGACGCGGTGCGCGCGGGCGGCGGCACGAACCACCGCTTCGCGCTCGGCGACGGCGTGCTCATCAAGGACAACCACGTCGCGGCCTGCGGCGGCGTCGGCGCGGCGGTGCGGCGCGCACGCGGCAACGTGAGCGCGATGCTCAGGATCGAGGTCGAGGTGGTGGACCTCGCCGGCCTCGACGAGGCGATCGGCGCCGGCGCAGACATCGTCCTCCTCGACAACATGGACGACGCCGCGATGGGCGAGGCGGTGCGGCGCGCCCGCGGCAGGGTCCTCCTCGAGGCGAGCGGCAACATGACGCTCGAGCGGCTCCCCGAGGTCGCGGCGACCGGCGTCGACTTCGTCTCGATGGGAGCGCTCACGCACAGCGCGCGGGCCGTGGACGTGTCGTTCGAGATCACCGCGCGTTAGGACAGAGACCATGGTCGAGGCGGCTCGCCCCGGTTCCGAGGAGCTGGTCCTCGCCTTCCTCGCGGAGGCGGGCGAAGACTTCGTCTCGGGCGAGGCGATGAGCGACAAGCTCGGCCTGTCGCGCGCCGCCGTCTGGAAGCACGTCAACGCGCTGCGGGCGCAGGGGTACCGCATCGACGCGGTGCCGGCGCGCGGGTACCGGCTCGTCTCCATCCCGGACCGCCTCGGCGCGCTCGAGCTGCGGCCGCTGCTCGCCACCCACGATCTCGGGCAGGTGGTGCACTGGTTCGCCGAGGTGGGGTCGACGAGCGATGTCGCGAAGGGGCTCGCCGAGGACGGCGCCGCGCACGGCGAGGTGGTCATCGCCGAGGCGCAGACCGGAGGGCGCGGGCGGCGCGGCCGCGCGTGGTCGTCGCCGCCCGGGCGGAACCTCTACTTCTCCGCGGTGCTGCGCCCCGACCTGCCGCCCTCGCGCGCGCCCGAGCTGACGCTCCTCGTCTCGGTCGCGCTGTGCCAGGCGATCCGCGACGCGGGCGTCCCCGCGGCGATCAAGTGGCCGAACGACGTGCTCGTGGGCGGGCGCAAGGTCGCCGGCATCCTGCTCGAGATGGCGGCCGAGACCGACCTCTTGCAGTGGGTGGTCCTCGGCGTCGGCGTCAACGTGAACGCCGCCGCCGACGACTTTCCGCCGGAGCTGCGCCCCATCGCCACGAGCATCGCGGTCGAGCGCGGCGAGCCGGTGCCGCGGGCCCTGTTCACAGCCGCCGTGCTCGGCGCCATCGAGGCGTGGCTCGACCGCCACCAGGCCGGCGGGTTCGAGCCGGTGCGCGAGACCTGGCGCCGCATGTGTGACACGCTCGGGCGCGACGTCCGGGTGAAGCTCGCCGGCGAGGGCGATCTCGTCGGCGTCGCCGAGGACGTGGACGCGAGCGGGGCCCTCCTGATCCGGGCCGGCGGGGAGCTGCACCGCGTCCTCGCCGGGGACGTGGAGCTGCTGCGGCCGCGCTGAGTCGACCGGCGAAACGCTTGCGCATCGCGTTGACCCTGGGAGGGGGCGCGGCTACCCTCCTGCCCGTGCTGCTCGCCATCGACGTCGGAAACACCAACCCGGTGCTCGGCGCCTTCGACGGCGGGACACTCCGGCAGCAGTGGCGCGTCGAGACGAGCCACAGCCGCACGGCCGACGAGTACGGGATCCAGGTGCGCCAGCTCTTCGCGTCGGAGGGGCTCGACGCCCGCGCCGTGGACGCCGTCGCGGTGTCGTCGGTCGTCCCGCCGCTCGCCTTCACGCTCACGAAGATGTGCGAGCGCTACTTCGGCGCGAAGCCGCTCTTCGTCGGGCCCGGCGTGAAGACGGGGATGCCCATCCTCTACGACAACCCACGCGAGGTGGGCGCCGATCGGATCGTCAACGCGGTCGCCGCCTGGGAGAAGTGGCGCCAGGGGCTCATCGTCGTCGACTTCGGCACGGCGACCACGTTCGACGCGGTCTCGCCGCGCGGCGAGTACCTGGGCGGCGCCATCTGCCCCGGGATCGGCATCTCGATGGCGGCGCTCTCGCAGTACGCGTCGCGGCTGCCGCAGGTCGAGTTCGCACGGCCGCCGCACGTCGTGGGGCGCAACACCGTGCACTCGATGCAGAGCGGGATCGTCTTCGGGTACGTGGGGCTCGTCGACGGGATCTGCGCGCGAATGGCCGGGGAGCTCGGGTTCCCGACGAAGGTCGTCGCCACTGGAGGCTTCGCGCCGCTGATCGGCGCGGTCTCCGAAACCATCGCGGAGGTCGACGAGCACCTGACGCTCGAGGGCCTCCGCCTCATCCACGAGCGGAACCGATGACCGAGGACGTCGCGAACGGGAAGGAGCGCGCGACCCCGCCGGAGGCGCTCGCGGCGTTCGCGGAGGCGCTCGCGCGCTACCGCGACGGCGACGCCCCGGCGGCCCACGCGGGGTTCGAGCGCGCCCACCGGCGCGCGCCCTCCGACGCGCGCCTCATGTCCTGGTACGGGCTCACGCTCGTGCTCGTCGAGAAGAACTCGAACCTCGGCATCCTCTACTGCGACCAGGCGCTGCGCCTCGCCGGGCCCGAGCCCGAGCTGCTCCTCAACCAGGCCCGGGCGCACCTCGGCCTCGGGCAACGCGAGCGGGCGGTGAAGGCGATCCAGCGCGGCCTCGCCACGTCCCCCGACGACGAGGCGCTGCGCATGGCGCAGGCGTCGATGGGCTGGCGCCGCAAGCCCGTCCTGCCGTGCTTCGGTCGCGCGAACCCCCTGAACCGCTGGCTCGGCCGGCTGCGCCACCGCTGGTCCGAGCGCATGCACCCGTCGGTCCCCGCCACCGCGATGACGCTCGGACTCCTGCCGCCCGGCGGCGACCCGCCGCGCGACTGACGCCGATGCCCGAAGCGCCGCTCACCGTCGCGGATCTCCCGAAGCCGCTGCAGAAGCACGCCGATCGCGCGGCGCCGCTCCCGCTGCGCATGATGGGCGCGAAGGGGCTCGTGCCGGCGGTCGCGCCGGTCGATCTCGTGACGTTGCTGTACCTGGTCTCGTCCGACGCCGACGACGCGGTGCGGGCGACGGCCGGGCGGACGGCGGAGGGCCTCCCCGACAAGATCTGGGGGGTGGCGCTGCGCTCCGACGCGGTGCACGGCGAGGTGCTCGACTGGCTCGCCGCGCGGTTCGCGGGGCGCGACGCGGCCGTCGAGCTCGTGCTCCTCAACCCCGCCACGCTCGACACGACGTTCGCGCGGCTCGCCGCCGTCGTGTCGCAGCCGCTCGCCGACATCGTGCGGCAGAACGAGCTGCGGCTCCTGCGCCACGACGAGATCATCCGGCAGCTCTGCGAGAACCCGCGGGCGCTCGCGTCCACGATCGACGCGGCGTGCGAGTTCTGCGTCCGCAACGGGCTCACGCTGCTCGACGTGCCGCAGCTCGTCGAGGCGCACAAGCGCGTGCACCGCGTCGACCCGACCGCGAAGCCGCCGGAGGAGACCGCGGCGCAGCTCATGGAGGAGTACCGCCAGGAGCTGGCCGACGACGGCACCCCGGCGGCGATGCAGGCGGAGACGCCGGAGCAGGCGCAGAAGAAGCTCACCATCACGCAGCGCGTGCTGAAGATGTCGGTGAGCGAGAAGATCAAGCTCGCCACGCTCGGCAACAAGGAGGCGCGCTCGCTGCTCCTGCGCGACACGAACAAGCTCGTGTGCATGGCGGCGGTGACGAGCCCGCGCATCACGGACGGCGAGATCCTGACGCTCGCGACGTCGCGCACCGTGAACGCCGACGTGCTGCGCCACATCTACACGAAGCGCGACTACCTCAAGACGTACGCGATCAAGATGTCGCTCGTGAAGAACCCCAAGGTGCCGCTGCCCACCGCGCTCAAGTTCCTCCAGACGCTGCAGGAGAAGGACGTCCGCGAGATCTCGCGCGACCGGAACGTGCCGCAGACGGTCCAGTCGCAGGCGAAGGCGTGGCTCATGAAGAAGGAGGCCGCGGCGAAGGGGCCTGCGGCCGGCAAGCACTGACGGCGCCATGAACGACGTCTCGCAGGCGCCGGCGCCGAAGGGCGCGCCCGTCCGCATGGGCCGCGCGCTGTGGATCAGCGCCGCGACGATGGCGTCGCGCCTCCTCGGCCTCATCCGCGAGCAGGTGTTCGCGGCGCTGCTCGGCGCGGGGCGCTTCACCGACGCGTTCGTCACGGCGTTTCGCATCTCGAACCTCCTCCGCGACCTCTTCGCCGAGGGGGCGCTCTCGGCGGGGTTCGTCCCCACCTTCGCCGACTACGACCGGAACCGCGGCCGCGCCGAGGCGTGGCGCCTCGCCAACGCGGTGGTGGGCCTCGTCCTCGCCGTCGTGGGGGCGTGCACGCTCCTCGGCATCCTGTTCGCGCCGCAGATCGTCGGCTTCATGGCGCCGGGGTACGCGCCGGAGCAGGTCGCGCTCGCGGCCTACCTCGCCCGCATCATGATGCCGTTCCTCCTCCTCGTGTCGCTCGCCGCGGTGGCGATGGGGATGCTCAACGCCCAGGCGCGCTTCACCGCGCCCGCGCTCGCGCCCGCGCTCTTCAACGTCGCGACGATCGCGGTCGGGCTCGTCCTGTGGAGGCTCGGGCTCGGCGCCCGCACCGCGGTCATCGGGTGGTCGATCGGCACGCTCGCGGGCGGCGTGCTCCAGCTGCTCGCGCAGGTCCCGAGCCTGTGGCGCCTCGGCTACCGCCCGCGCCCGATCCTCTCGGCGGCGTCGCTCCGCGACCCCGGCGTCCGCCGCATCACGCGCGTCGTCGGCGCCGCCGTGCTGGGGCTCTCCGCGGTGCAGGTGAACATCTTCGTCTCGAACATCTTCGCGTCGCACGAGGTCGCGGCGGTCTCCTGGCTCAACTACGCGTTCCGCCTCATGCAGCTGCCGCTCGGCGTCTTCGGGGTCGCGATCGCCACGGTGGCGAGCGCCGGCGTCGCGCAGCGCGCCGCGGCGCGCGACCTCGCCGGCGCGCGCGAGACGCTCGGCGCGGCCATGCGCCTCGTCGCGTTCCTGAACGTGCCCTCGGCGGTGGGGCTCATGGTGCTCGCGCGCCCCATCATCGGGCTCATCTACGAGCACCGCGCCTTCGGCCCCGCCGACACCGCTGGCACCGCCGACGCGCTCGTGTGCTACGCGATCGGCCTCTACGGCTACTCGGCCGTGAAGGTGTTCGCGCCGGCGTTCTACGCGCTCGACGAGGCGCGCGTGCCCGTGCTCGGCAGCGTGCTCGGGATGGTGTCGAACGTGGCGCTCAACCTCACGCTGTACCCGGTGCTCGGCTACCGCGGCGTCGCGCTCGGCACCTCGGTCGCCGCCACCGTGAACTTCGCCGTGCTGGCCGTCGCCTGGCAGCGGCGCCACGGCGGCCTCGGCGGAGAGCGCGTCGTGCCGCACCTCGCGCGCGTGCTCGCGGCGTCGGCGGTGCTCGCGCTCGTCGCGTGGGGCTCGGCGCGAGGCCTCGAGCGCGTGCTGCCGCCGCGCGGCCTCTGGCGCCAGCTCGCGCTCGCGTTCGGCCCCATCGCGCTCGCGGGGCCGGTCTACTTCGCCGCGTCGCGCCTCCTCGGGCTCGGCGAGCTCGACGAGCTGCTGCGCCTGGTGAGGCGCCGGGCGAGCAGGCGCAGCGCCGCCAGCTCGTAGCGCCTGCCCCCGTGCGCGCCGTACAGGCGACCCGGCGGCGGGCTTCACCGCCCGGCAGGCAGAGTCCTACCTTTCCTCGACCGCACCCAGCGGGAGGACTCTCATGGCGACGAACGGCAGCAAGGACGTGGCGGCGGAGGCGAAGGACACGATGCGCCAGATGCAGGGGCGCATGACCGAGGGGCTCGACGACTTCCGCGGGTACATGGACACGGCGGACGGCGCGATCCGCGACTTCGCGCGCGAGAAGCCGCTCATGGCCGTCGCGTGCGCGGTCGGCATCGGATTCCTCATCGGGCGACTCGCGTCGCGGACGTAGGGGGGACGGAACAATGGCTGAACGCATCGGTGGGATCGACCCCGGCGAGGTCGCACAGGCCGTCACCGCGCTGAAGGACCAGCTCGTCGACGCCGCGCAGCAAGCGAGCGAGAAGCTCGAGATCGAGAAGCGCGTCCAGGAAAATCCGTGGATGGTGCTCGGGATCGCCGCCGGCGCCGGCTTCCTGCTCGGGGGCGGCCTCTGGCCGGCGCTGCGACCGCTCGTGAAGGCGGCCGGGCGGACGGCGATGTCGCCGTCGAACCTGCTCGCGATCGCGGCCGCGTTCGGGGCGATGCGCGCGGCGCAGTCCAGCGAGGGCGAGGAGCCGGGCGCCGAGACGACGCCGACGGCGCACTGAACGGCGGGGTTCGGGGGTGCCGCGCTCCGCTCGGTACGGGAGCGCGGCTTCCTGTTCCGACGCGCGGGTGTAACCGGCGCGGCCGTGCGGAAGGTGAAGCCGGTCGTTGCGCAAGCAGCACCGCGTTCCGGCGGTACAGCGCCGCCCGATCGCCACGATGGAGGTGACGCGGCGCGGCGTCAAAGAGCCCGCTCGCTCGCACGCTGGGTCAACTCACCCACGGCCCGAGCGAGTTCTTGAAAGCGCTCGCCGCACTGGCCACGCTCCTGTCCTCTCGAGAGGTGGCGCGATGCGCGAGACTGTGCAGCCGGATGGCGCGATCCTGTTCCGCCTGGACGGCAAGTTCGATGCAGTGGCGGCGTGGCAGATGCGGTCGCGCCTGGGCGCGCTGCCGCGGAGCGTCAACGTCGTCCTCGACTTCAGCCAGGTCCGCGAGTTCCAGGACCTCGGCGTCGCCGTGATGGCGACGAGCCTCGCCGCGCGCGAAGGTCCCCACGTGACGGTGCGCGGGCTGTGCCAGCACCAGCACCGGATGTTCCGTTACTTCGGCGTGGACCTCGACGCGACCCGGGCCGACGAGGCGCTGGCGACGCCCCCGCCGATCCCGTTGCAGCGCGCCGCCGACCGGAGCTGAGACCGGCCCATCACTCGCGGCGCGGCTGGACCTCCGCCGCGATCGCCGCAGGAGCCGGAGCCGCGACCGGGCGCTCCTCCAGCAGCTGCAGCGCGATGGCGAGCGCCTTCCGCGTCTTCTCGCGGATCTTCTCGTCGCCCTTGATCTTCTGGTACGCCTTGACGACGCGTTCCTCGTGGCGCGCCGTCTGCGCCTCGAGCTCCGCGACGTGCTTCGTCAGCTCGGCGGCGCGGCGTTCGGCCTCGTTGCGCGCCGCTTCGAGATCGCCGCGCGCCGCGACGAGGTCCGTGCGCAGCGTCTCGAGCTCGGGCCGCAGCGCGGCGAGCTCCCCGTCATAGCCGCTCGCGCGGGCGCGCTCGACGTCCAGCTCGCGCGCGAGCGCGTCGGCCCGCTCCGTCGCCTCGGCCAGCTCCGTCGCCCGGGCCGCGGCGTCTGCCTCGGCGGTCTCGGCCCGCGCGCGCGAGGCGGCGTCGCTCGCCTCCGCTGCCTGCGCGCGCTGCTCCGCTGCGCTCGCGCGCGCGGTGGCCTCGGCGGCGCTCGCGTCGGACGCGTCGGCGCGCGCCCCGGCGGCGCCGGCGCGCTCCTCCGCGGAGGTGCTGCGCTCGGCGGCGGCGGTCGCGCTCGCCTCCGCCGCGGCGGCGCGCGCCTCGGCCGCGCCGACGCGATCGTCGGCCTGCTGGCACGCGACGCGGACGGCCTCCTCGGCGTCGGCCTGCGCGGCGCGGACGGCCGTGTCGGCCTCCGCGCAGGCAGCCCGCACGGCCTCCTCCGCCTCGGCGCGGGCGGCGCGCACGCGCTCCTCCGCGTCGGCGGCGCCGCTCGCGACGGCGCGGTCGGCCTCCGCGACCGCAGCGTTCACGCGCGCGTCGGCGTCCGCGACCGCGGCGCTCACGCGCTCCTCGGCACCGGCGACGGCCGCGCCGACCCGCGCCTCGGCGTCCTCTGCCGCGGCGGTCGTGCGCGCCTCCGCGTCGGCGCGGGCAGCGGCCGCCGTCTCCTCCGCGGCGCGGGCGCGCTCCTCGGCGGC
>JBJMQK010000458.1:0-4261 GCA_045802735.1 Anaeromyxobacteraceae bacterium
TTCAACGACAAGCGCTTCCGCGTCGTCGAGCTCGAGGACCCGCGCGACGAGGCCTGGGCAGCGGCGCACGGCGAGGACGCCGCGCTCACGCATTGAACGTCACGCGGGGCTGCGCCCCGCCCCGCCGAGCGGAGCTCGTCAGGGCCCCACCCTGCTCGCCGGGTCCCGTGCGCCAGCGCGCGCGGCTGACGCCGCTTTCGCGCTGGCGCCCCGGCGCGCTCGCTACGCTTGCGTGTGTGGGCCGGCCGCCGCCTACGCCTTCGCCTCGCGGCCGGCGCCCGCCTCCACCGCGCGCGGCCCCGCCGCGAAGCGCGTGAGGGTCTCGGCGATCTCGCGGTTCACGCGCTCGAGCAGGTCGCGCTTCTCGCGGAACGGCAAGAACGCGCTCTTGAAGCCCTGGACGATCACCTCGACGAGATCCTCGAGCGTGAAGCCCATCTCGCGGTGCGCGATCCACAGCTCCTTCGACGACGTCGTGTCGGTGATGAGCCGGTTGTCGGTGTTCACGGTCACGCGCAGCCCGAAGTCGAAGTAGAACTTGAGCGGGTGCGACTTCATGTCGGCGACCGAGCGCGTCTGGACGTTCGACGACGGGCACATCTCGAGCGGGATGCGGTGGTCGTTCAGGTAGTTGAGGAGGTCGCCGTTCTCGCGGAGCCGCACGCCGTGGCCGATGCGGTGCGCGCCGCAGTAGTGCACCGCCTGCGCGATCGACTCCGGGCCGAACGCCTCGCCCGCGTGGATCGTGACGTTCACGTTGTTGTCGAGGATGAGCTGGAACGCCGCCTGATGGTCCTTCGACGGGTAGCCCTCCTCGGCGCCGGCGAGGTCGTAGCCCACGACGCCGCGGTTCTTGAACGCGACCGCCAGCTCCGCGAGCCGGAGCGACGTCACCGGGTCGATGTGGCGGATGCCGCAGATGATGACGTTCGACTTGATGCCCACCTCGCGCTTCGCGGCGCGCAGGCCGTCGAGCACCGCGTCGACGATGGTCGTGGGCTTCAGGCCCCGGCGGGTGTGGAGCACGGGCGCGTAGCGCACCTCGAGGTAGCGCACGTTCTCCCGCGCCGCGTCGATGGCGAGCTCGTAGGCGGCGCGGTACAGCGCCTCCTCCGTCTGGAGCACGGTGAGCGTGATCTCGAAGGCCCTGAGGTAGTCCTCGAGGTTCGCGCAGTTCTCGCCCTGGTGCATCGCGCGGGCGAGCCCCTCCGGCGTCTCCTCCGGCAGCTTCACCTTCTGCTCCTGCGCCAGGTCGAGGATCGTCTTGAGGCGCAGCGACCCGTCGAGGTGGCAGTGGAGGTCGGTCTTGGGGAGCGCCTGGAGCAGCTCCTGCGTCACGGGCGGGAGCGCACCTTCGGGGATGGGGCCGGTCTGGAGTCGCTGGGGCACCAGGCGATCATAAGGCGCGGGCGGCGCGGGTCGCCGGGGTATCCTCCCCGCATGCTCGCGCACCTCGGCGCCTTCCTCGTGCGGCTCGCCGTCTCCGCCATCGTGCTGATGCTGTCGGTCGGCTGGGTCACCCCCGGTAACCCGCGCAACACCTTCCCGCGCGCGGTGGTGGTTGCGTTCTTCCGGTCCCTCGCCTGGTATCTCACGCTCGCGCGGTTCCTGTGGTTCCTCATCGTGCCGTGGCTCGTCTACGTCACGATCTGGCTCTTCACGGTGATGGCCGCGTACGGGGTCGGCTTCCTCGGGGCGACGCTCCTCGCGCTCTCGCTCGCCTTCCTCTCGTTCCTCGTGTCGCTCTTCTTCGGCCTGCGCCCGCTCTAGCGCTTTAGATTGGAGGCATGCGCAAGGTCGCAAAGGTCGTCGCAGTGCTCGTCGGGCTGGTCGTGGTCCTCCTCGTCGGGCTCGTGCTCCTGCTGCAGACGAGCGCGGTGTCGAACCGGGTGAAGGACCTCATCGTCCCCAAGGTCTCGACGGCGCTCGGTCGCGACGTGCAGGTGAAGGACGCGTCGCTCGGCCTCTTCCCGCCCAAGGTCTCGCTCAAGGGGACGACGGTCGCGGGGCGTCCCGGCGAGCCGCCGCTCGTCGACGTCGAGTCGTTCGAGGTCGGGCTCGCGCTCGGGCCGCTCGTCACCTCGCTCGGGAAGGACGTGCGCGTCACCGGGATCACGCTCGTGCGGCCGTCGCTCAACCTCGTGCGCGCGAAGGACGGCACCTGGAACTACGAGGGGCTCGGCGGCGACAAGGCGAAGGAGCAGCAGCCGGCGCCGGCGACGCCCTCCGACCGCAGCTTCGTCGTCGAGCAGGCGTCCATCCAGGACGGCGCGGTGAAGCTCATCGACCACGCCACCGGCGACAAGGCGGCGGTCGCGATCTCGAAGATCGACCTCTCCGCCGACCACGTCGGCCTCGGGCAGCCGCTCCACGCGAAGCTCTCCGCCGCGATCGCCGGCGCGGAGAAGAACTTCGACGCCGAGATCCAGTCGCCGAAGCTCCCCGAGGCAGCAGGCGCCGGCGCGCCGCCGTCCTACCCGGAGCTGTCCGGCTCGCTGGCGCTCAAGGGGCTCGACCTCGCGAAGCTCCGGGCGTTCATGCCACCCAAGGTCACCGGCATGATGACCGGCGGCCGGGCCGACGCCGACGCGAAGCTCACCACGAAGGACGGGAAGTACCACGTGGACGGCGGCGGGAAGCTCTCGCAGCTCAAGCTCCGCGGCGATCCGGCGCAGGGGAGCTTCGACCTGCACGCCGTCGCCGACCCGGCGTCGGGCGCGGCGCACGCGGCGATCGAGAAGCTCGCGGTGAAGGGGCCGGGCGTGGACCTCGGCGGCAGCCTCGCCGCCGACACGAAGCCGACCCGGCTGCGCTTCGCCATCAAGGGGCCGCTCCTCGATCTCGGCCAGGTGCTCGCGCTCATGCCGCCGGAGCAGAAGAAGCAGCAGGAGGAGTCGGCAGGGCTCACCCCGGAGATGCGGCAGAGCCTCGAGGCGGCCGACGTCGCCGGCACGATCGACATCGACAGGGTGGTGCGCGGCGGGCTCGTCGCGACCGGGTTCAAGGCGAACGCGGCGCTCGAGAAGGGCCTGTTCGTGCTGAAGGACGCGCGCGCCGACCTCTTCGGCGGGCGCGTGGACGTGGCCGGGACGCACTTCGATCTCTCCGAGGCCGAGCCGAAGTGGAACCTCAAGGCGAAGCTCGAGAGCGTGGACATGGCGAAGGCGCTCACCTCGCTCGGCGGCGCCGCGCCGCTCGCCGGCAAGGTCACGGGCGCGCTCGACCTCAACGGCGCCGGCGTCGACTGGGCCGCGCTCAAGAAGGCGCTCACCGGCAACGGCGGCATCACGCTCAAGGACGGCGCGCTCACCACGACCGACCTCGGCGACAAGGTGCTCGGCGCGGTGTCGCAGGGGCTCAAGGCCGCGGGTCGCACCGGCGTCGCCGGCAAGGTAGGCGGCGTCGAGGGCGGCAAGACGACGCTCAAGGACCTCGTCGCGCAGTTCACGGTGAAGGACGGCGCGATGGCGCTCGCGAAGCCGCTCTCGTTCACGGCGCCGTTCGGCGCGGCGAACCTCGGGGGCAAGATCGGCCTCGGCGGCGACCTCGCGCTCGACGGCAAGGCGACGATCTCGAAGCAGGCGCTGCAGGGCATCGCCTCGGGGCTCCCCATCGGCTCCGGGCTCGACGTGCCGCTCGGGCTCGGCGGGACGCTCACCGCGCCGAGCGTGAACGTGAACGCGCAGGAGGCGGTCGCCGGGCTCGTCTCGGGCGTCGCGAAGCAGCAGGTCGACGCGGTGAAGGAGCGCGCGCTGCGCCAGGGGCGGTCGAGCGTGCAGGACGCGCTCAAGGGGTTCGGCATCGGGAAGTAACCCGTTCGCGCGACGCGGGGCCGCACCGCGCGTGATGCCGATCAAGCGCGGCCTGCGCGGGCGGGCGCACCCGTCGTCTTTGCTCACGCGCGGTCCGTATGGGGTCGTAGAGTGGTCGTCCCGGGGGGGACGACCATGCGTACGATGCTGCTGGCGCTGTGCACGCTGCTCGCGACGTTGACGACGGGCTGCGGCGGAAGCAATGACGGGCTCCCGCCCGACACGCTCGATCACGACGCCGCGAGCCTGTTCGCGGGGACGTGGTACGGCACGGCGGTCGCGACGAGCGCGGGGAGCGCGCAGTCCAGCTCGACGGAGCAGCTCGACGTCGCGGTGACCGGCAGGAACCTCCTCATGTTCAAGGGCATGTGCGGCGACGGGAACGGGCCCGCGGTCCGCGTGACCTCGGACGTGAGCCTCGGCGTCGGGACCTACTCCTGCACGATCCC
>JBJMQK010000464.1:0-13991 GCA_045802735.1 Anaeromyxobacteraceae bacterium
GCCGCTCCGAAGGCGCGCGCCGCGGCGCTGCCGGCCGCGCTCGAGCGCGTCGGGTTCGAGCCGTCGAGGAGGATCTGCACCCGTGCCGTGCGGCCGGCGGCGAGGTCGGCGCCGAAGCCGGGAGGGATGATGACCGCGGCCGCAGCGCGGTCGTCGTCGAGGAGGCGATCCCCTTCGGCCGCGCTCCCGGCCGCGTCGGCGCGGCGGAGCGTCCCGTCGGCGAGGAGGCGGCGCAGCTCGGCGCGGCTCGCGCCGCTCGCGTCGAGATCGGCGACCGCCGTCGGGACCCTGTCCACGTCGAAGTCCACGGCAAACCCGAAGAGCACCGTCTGGACGAGCGGCGCCGCGACGAGGAGGAACATGATGCGGCGGTCGCGCAGCGTCTGGAGCGTCTCCTTGCGGACGACGGCGAGGTACTGCACGCGCGCGGCGCCGCGGCGGTGCGCGCGGCTCACGCGATCCTCCTGCCGAACCGCGCCGTGGCGAGCGCGAGCACCGCCGCCGCGAAGAGCGCCATCGCGACGAGGTCCCCGCGCAGCAGCGCGAAGCCGCTGCCCTTCAGCAGGATCCCGCGGAGCGCGTGGACGAGGTAGCGCGCCGGGACCACCGCCGACACGAGCTGGAGCGGGCGCGGCATGTTCTCGATGGGGAAGAGCATGCCGGAGAGCAGCAGCGATGGGAGCAAGGACGAGAGCACGCCCGCCTGCGTCGCGACGAGCTGGTTCTTCGCGAGCACCGACACGAGCAGGCCCTGCCCGAGCATGCCGACGAGGAAGACGAAGCCGAAGAGGAACAGCAGCGCGAGGCTGCCGCGGATGGGCACGTCGAAGGCGGTCGCCCCGACCGCGACGACGAGGAGGAGCTGCAGGATGCCGAGCGCGAGGTAGGGGAGGAGCTTCCCGAGCACGATCTCGAACCGCCCGACGGGCGAGGCGAAGAGCTGCTCCATCGACCCCCGCTCCCACTCGCCGGCGACGGTGAGCGCGGTGAGGAGGACGGCGCCGATCGCCATGAGGTAGGCGGTGAGCCCCGGCACGATGAAGATCGCGGAGCGCGCGGTGGGGTTGTAGCGGGTCCAGGTGCGCACCTCGAGCGGCGGCGCGCCCGCGAACCCGGCCGCCATCGCGACGCGCGCGCCCTCGGCGCGCGCGACGGCGTCGGCCTTCTGCAGCACCTGGTTCGCCGTGGTCGCGTCCGCGCCGTCGACGAGGAGCTCCGCCCGGCCGCGCTCGCCGCGCGCGAGGTCGCGCCCGTAGCCGGGGCGGATGACGAGCACGGCCACCGCCCTCCCGCGCCGGAAGACGTCCTCCGCCTCCTCCGGCTCGACCGCCGCGACCACCTCGAGCTCCCGGGAGCGCGCGAAGGCGGTGGCGAGCGCGCGCGACGCCGGGGTGCGGTCGCGGTCGGCCAGGGCGACCGGCAGGCGATCGAGGTCGAACGACACGCCGTAGCCGAAGAGCAGCAAGAGGAGCACCGGCATGACGAGCGCGAGGTAGAGCGTGCGCGGATCGCGGCTGACGTGCAGGACCTCCTTCGCCGACATGGCGCCGACGCGGAGGGCGAAGCGGCGGAGCCCCTCCGTTCGCCCTGAGCGTGGCGACCGCGAAGCGGGCGCGGAGTCGAAGGGCGCCGCCCCGCCGCTCATGCCGCCTCTCCCTTCTGCCCCACCACCGCGAGGAACACGTCCTCGAGCGTCGCCTCGCCCTCCTCCGCCGCCACGTCCGTCGCGCCGCCGGCCGCGAGCGCCGCGGCGACGCGCGGGACGTTCCAGCGCTCCGGCGCGACGCGCACGTGCAGGCCCGCGCCGAACGGCTCGGCGGCGAGGACGCCCTCCTCGCGCCGCAGCGCCGCGGCAGCGGCGGCGAGGCCGCGGCCGCGCGCGAACACGACGCGCCCCGGCACCCACGCCCGCTTCAGCGCCTCGGGCGTGTCGAGCGCGACGAGGCGCCCGTCCACCATGAGCCCGATGCGGCGGCAATACTCCGCCTCGTCGAGGTAGTGCGTCGTCACGAACACCGTGGTGCCGTCGCGCGCGAGGTCGCGGATGATGCGCCAGAAGGTGCGCCGCGCCACGGGGTCCACGCCGGCGGTGGGCTCGTCGAGGAAGACGACGTCGGGGCCGTGCAGGATCGCGCAGGCGAGCGCGAGGCGCTGGCGGATGCCGCCGGGCAGCGCGCCCGTCGCCTCGTCGCCGAGGTCGGCGAGGCCGGTGCGGGCGAGCACCGCGTCGGCGCGCGCGCGCACCTCGCGGCGCGCGAGGCCGTAGGCGCCGCCGAAGAACAGCAGGTTCTCGCGCACCGGCAGGTCGAGGTAGAGCGAGAACTTCTGGGACATGTAGCCGATCGAGGCCTTCACGCGGTCGGCCTCGCGCGCGAGGTCGTGCCCCGCGACGCGCGCCTCGCCCGCGCTCGGCGCAAGGAGCCCGGTGAGCATGCGGATCGTGGTCGACTTCCCGGCGCCGTTCGCGCCGAGGTAGCCGAAGATCTCGCCGCGCGGCACCTCGAACGACACGCCGTCCACGGCGGTGAACCCGCCGAAGCGCCGCGTGAGGCCGCGCGCCTCGATGGCGAGCCCGCCGGTCACGCGAGCCTCCGGACCCGCGCGAGGAACACGTCCTCGAACGTCGGCGAGGCCGGGCGGAGCTCCGCCCCGAGCGGCGCCACCGCCGCGGCGACCGCCGGCGCGCCGCCCCTCGCCACGTCGACGCGCAGGCGCGAGCCGGCGGGTGACGCGGCGCGCACCTCGGGCACGCCCGCGAGCGCCGCGTCGAGCGCGTCGCGGTCGCCGCCGACCACCTCCCACGCCTCGTCCTCGAACGCGGCGAGGAGCGCGCGCGGCTCGCCCTCGAGGACGAGGCGCCCCTCGTGCACGACGGCGACGCGGGCGCAGCGCTCCGCCTCGTCCATGTACGGCGTCGACACGAGCACCGTCATGCCGCCGGCGACGAACTCGTGGAGCAGCGCCCACAGCTCGC
The DNA here is from genome assembly GCA_045802735.1 of Anaeromyxobacteraceae bacterium. Classification (GTDB taxonomy): domain Bacteria; phylum Myxococcota; class Myxococcia; order Myxococcales; family Anaeromyxobacteraceae; genus Anaeromyxobacter_A. Next base: position 2,975 of record JBJMQK010000464.1, read on the forward strand.
GGCGCGACACCGGATCGACGCCGTTCGTGGGCTCGTCGAGGAGCAGCACCTGCGGCTCGTGCAGGAGGGCGCACGCGAGCGCGAGCTTCTTGTACATGCCGCCGGAGAGCGCGTCGGCGCGGCGGTCGACGAAGCGCTCGAGCCGGGTGAGCGCGAGGAGCCGCTCCGCGCGGGCGCGGTAGACGGCGCGCGGGAGGCACGAGAGGCGCGCGAAGAAGCGCAGGTTCTCGGCGACCGTGAGGTCGCGGTAGAGGCTGTACTGCTGCGGCATGAGCCCGAGCGACTCGCGGAGCGCCGCGCCGCCGCGCTGCGGGTCGCGGCCGAGGACGCGCGCCTCGCCGGCGTCCGGCACGACGAGCCCGGCGAGGGCGCGGATCGCGGTCGTCTTCCCCGCGCCATCGGCGCCGACGAGGCCGAACAGCTCCCCGGGCGCGACCGAGAACGAGAGGCCGCGAAGCGCCTCGGTCTTGCCGAAGCGCTTCGCGAGCGCGCGCGCCTCGATCGCGGGCCCTTCGACTCCGCCCCGCTCCGCGGGGGTACGCTCAGGGTGAACGGGAGGTCCGCCCATCGTCACCGCTCCAGCGCCACCTGCACCGGCATGCCGGGGCGGAGCTTCCCTTCGGGGTTCGGGACGGCCACCTCCACCGGGTAGACGAGCCGGTCGCGGTCGGTGCGCGTCTGGATGTTCCTCGGCGTGAACTCGGCGCGCGAGGCGACGGTCCGCACGACGCCCTCGAAGCGGACCCCCGGCCAGGCGTCGGCGACGACCGTCGCCTTCCCGCCGGGGCGCGCCGCCGCGAGCTCGGCGTTCGGCAGGTAGAACGTGGCCTTCACCTCCGCGATCGCGACGAGCTTCACGAGGGGCTGCCCGGGCTGCACCAGCTCGCCGACCTCGTGCGGGAGGTCCTCCACGACGGCGTCGCGAGGCGCGGCGACGCGGCACTCGCCCGCCAGGAGCCGCGCGCGCGCGGCGCCCGCCTCCGCCGCCTTGAGCTGCGCCTCGGCCGCCACCGCCTGCGCGCCCGAGGCGCGGATCGCCGCGACCGCCGCGCTCGCCTGCCCCTCGCTCGCCTGCGCCTGGGCGTAGGCCGCGCGCGTCTGGCGCGCGAGCCCCTCCGCGCTCGCCTTCGTCTGATCGCGGTTCGAGAGGGCGACGTCGGAGGCGAGGGCCTCGAGCCGGCTCGCCTGCCGCTGGGCCGCGTCGCGCTGCGCGGCGAGCGCCTCCGCCTGCGCCTTCGCGGCGAGGTTCCCCGCCGCCGCCGCCTCGCGCTGGCGCCGCGAGGCCTCGACGGAGGCCGACGCCGCCGCGGCCTGAGCGCGCGCCGCCGCAACGCGCGCCTCGGCCTCGGCGAGCTGCGCGTCGGGGTCGGCGCAGTCGAGGAGGACGAGCAGGTCGCCCGCGCGGACGTGGGCGCCCTTCGCGATCCGCTGCTCCAGGATGCGCGCGCCGATCCGCGTCGAGAGGAAGACCTCCGTCCCCTCGATCTCACCCGAGCCGCCGGCGGGCCCGCGCGACTCTGCCGCCTGCGCGTGCAGGCGCCACGCGAGGAGCGCCGCGAGGCCGGCGACGAGCAGGGCGAAGACTGCGGCGACGCGGCGCATCGAGGCTCCCTTCGCGCGGGCCCCTGCGGCGACCGCGGCGTCAGGGCTCCGTCGCAAGCCCTGTGCCGCGCCTCGACCGCGCGAATCGGGCGCGGCGGCTCCCGCGAGTCCTCCCGACCTGTCAGCAGATCCGACAGGTCGTTCGGAGATCCGAACGCGCCGCCACACGAATGAAGCGCCCTCGAGCGCGCGGACGCACGCCGGGCCACGCGGCACCGTCCTTGCTGCGCCCTTCCGGCATGGCGACCCTCGGTGCTGCGCTCCTCGCCGCGCTCGCGCTCCTCGCGTCGAGCCCCCTCGCGGAAGACGCGCCGCCCGCGACGCTGTCGCTCGCCGAGGCGCTGCGCCTGCTCGACGACCGCAGCCTCGCCCTCGCGCAGGCGCGCGCCCGGATCGACGAGGCGGCCGGCGTCTCGCGCCAGGCGCTCTCGGCGGCGCTGCCGACGGTGCAGATCGGCGGCAGCTACACGCGGAACAGCGACGCGGCGCGCGCGCCCATCGGTCAGCTCCTCGCCCGCCAGAACCCGGGCGCGCCCGCGCCGCCGGACCTCATCATCCAGCCGCTCGAGGCGTTCTCGGCGAGCGGCGCGGTGCGCGTCCCGCTCGTCGCGCCGAGCGCCTGGGCCGACGTGTCGGCCGCACGCGCGGCCGAGCGCGGCGCCGAGGCGAGCGCCGAGGCGCTGCGGGTCCAGCTCCGCGGGGCGCTCGTGCAGTCGGCGTGGGCGGCGAGCGCGGGCGAGGAGATCGCGAGTGCCACCCTCCGCGCCGTGGCGAGCGCCGACGAGCAGGCGCGCAGCGCCGAGCGCGCCGTCGCCGCGGGGACGGGCGTCCCGCTCGCCGTGCTGCAGGCGCGCACCGAGGCGGTGAAGCGCCGGAGCGACCTCGCTCGCGCCCGCGCCGACCTCGAGCGGGCGCGCCTCGCCTCGGGCGTCCTCCTCGGGCGCGCCGAGCCGGTGCGCATCGCGCTGCCCGCCGCCGCCTCCCCCGCGGCGCTCGACGCAGGGGCCCTCACCGGCGAGGCGCTGTCGCGGCGCGCCGAGATCCGCGCCGCCGAGGCGCAGGTCGCCGCCGCCGAGCGCCAGCTCGCGTCGGCGCGGCTGCGCTGGCTGCCGCAGCTCTCGACGACGGCGAGCGCCTTCGCGCAGGACGTCCCGCTCCCCACCGGCAAGACCGACGGCTGGCGCCTCACGCTCGACCTCGGCTGGACGGTGTACGACGGCGGCCTCCGCGACGGGCGCGCGCGCCAGGCCTCCGGCGCGATCGCCACGGCGCGCGCCGCCGCCGAGGCGCAGCGCGTCGCGGTCGCGCAGGAGGTGAAGGACGCCGCGCGCGACGTCGCGCTCGCGGTCGAGCGGCTCCACCTCGCCGAGGAGCAGGCGGGCCTCGCCGGCGAGGCGGCCGCCACCGCGCGCCGCGGCTTCGCGGGCGGGGTCGCCTCGTCGCTCGACGTGCTCGACGCGAACGACCGGCTCTACCAGTCCGACATCGGCCTCGCCGACGCGCGCGCCCGCCTCGGCCTCGCGCTCGCCGCGCTCGACCGGGCGGCAGGGCGGTCATGATGGCGGTGCTCGATTGCAATGACCCTCGCGATGGGGGGTCTCGGGGGGAGAGTTTCTCCCCCCGGGCTGAGGCGCCGCAAGGCGCCGGATCTCTTCACGGCGGCGGAGAGCTCCGCTCGGGGATCTCATGAACGAGCGCCGCCGTGAAGGTATGCTGGGTGCGAGGAACGACCCCGCTCCCCCGCCCTCCGCGCGCGCGCCGGAGGGGGACGACCCGTGGTGCGCCATGCCCGCACCTCCCGGCTTCGACGAGATCCAGCGCCGCGAGCTCTCGCGGCTGTTCGGCCGCATGGTCGGCATCCGGCTCGTGGTGATCCCGCTCGCCCTGGCGCTCGTCCTCGTGCTCGCGCTCTTCGACCCGGCCCGCTGGCGCGCCTCGTTCCTCGTCGCCGCCGTCGTCCCGCTCGGCGCCTACTTCATCGCCGAGGCGGTGCGCTTCCGCCGCCGCGGCTTCAGGCCCGGCGCGGTCGTGCCGAACCTCGTCGGCGCGCTCCTCGGGCAGGTGGCGCTCTGCGCCGCGACCGGCGCGCTGGAGAGCCCGGTGACCTACACCTTCGTGCCCCTCGCGTTCCTCACCGGCGTCTTCGGAGGGCGCGCGCACTGGCCCATCATCGCGACGCAGGTCGCGGCGGTGTGGGGCCTCGCCGCGGCGGAGCTCACGGCGGTGGTCCACGACCTCAACCTCGCTGCCTTCGGCGGCGGCGCGCGCGCCGGCCACACGACCGCCCACCTCCTCACCACCGCGGCGGTGCTCTCGGCGGTGCTGCTCCTCGGCTCGCGGGTGGGCCTCGCGGTGCGCCGCGGCTTCGACCGCATGCTCGCGGAGGCGCTCCGGGCGCAGTCCGACGCGCTGCGCGTCCACGCCGAGCGCGCCGAGGAGCTGACCGCCCTCACCGCCGAGATCGCGCACGAGCTCAAGAACCCGCTCGCGAGCGTGAAGGGCCTCGCGAAGCTCGTGGCCGACGGCGCCGCGCCGGGGCGCGCGGCGGAGCGCATGGCCGTGCTCCGCCGCGAGGTGGACCGCATGCAGGACGTGCTCGACGAGTTCCTGAACTTCTCGCGCCCGCTCGTGCCGCTCGCCCTCGGCCGCGTCGACCTCGGCGCCCTGGCGCGCGAGGTCGCGTCGCTGCACGAGGGCATGGCGCACGAGCGCGGCCTCGCGGTCACGGTCCGCGCCGCGCCCGCCGACGCGCGCTGCGATCGACGCAAGGTGAAGCAGGTGCTCATGAACCTCGTCCAGAACGCGCTCGACGCGAGCCGCCCCGGCGCCGCCGTGGAGATCGAGGTGGGCGCGGCGGGCGCCGGCGAGGCGCGCGTGGCCGTGCTCGACCGCGGCCCGGGCCTCGCGCCGGGGGTCGCGGCACGCGCGTTCGAGGCCGGGGTCACCTCGAAGGAGCGCGGCTCCGGGCTCGGGCTCACCATCGCCCGCGCGCTCGCGCGCCAGCACGGCGGCGAGGTGGAGCTCGGGCCGCGCGACGGCGGCGGGTGCGCGGCGGTGCTGCGGCTCCCCGCGGCGGCGCGGCCAGAGGTCGCGCCGTGACGGCCGGGCCGCGCGTGCTCGTCGTCGACGACGACGCCGGGGTGCGCTTCACGCTGCGCGAGATCCTCGAGGCCGAGGGGCTCCTCGTCGACGAGGCGGAGGACGGCGCCGCCGCGCTCGAGCGCTTCGACGCGTCGCCCGCGCACCTCGTCGTCACCGACCTGCGCATGCCGCGGATGGACGGGCTCGAGCTGCTGCGCCGCCTCGCGACGCGCTCCCCCGCGCCGCGCGTCGTGGTCGTCACGGCGCACGGCTCGGAGCGGCAGGCGGTCGATGCGATGAAGGCGGGCGCCTGGGACTACTTCCGCAAGCCCTTCGAGAACGACGAGCTCGTGGCGGTGGTGCGGCGCGCGCTGGAGGCGGCCCGGCTCGCCTCCGAGAACGAGCGGCTCACCGGCGAGCTGGCGCTCTCGGGATCGATGGTGTTCGCGTCGGAGGCGATGCGACGCCTCGCCGCGCTCGTCGCGCGCGTCGCCCCGCGCGACGTGACGGTGCTCGTCACCGGCGAGAGCGGCACCGGCAAGGAGCGCGTCGCCGAGGCGCTCTGGCGCGCCTCGCGGCGGGCGGACCGCCCGTTCGTGCGGTTCAACTGCGCGGCGCTCGCGCCCGAGCTCGCCGAGGCGGAGCTGTTCGGCCACGCGCGCGGCGCCTTCACAGGCGCGGTGCGGGCGCGGCCCGGGCTCTTCGGCGAGGCGGACGGCGGCACGATCCTGCTCGACGAGATCGGCGAGCTCGCGCCGGGCGCGCAGGCGAAGCTCCTGCGCGTCCTGCAGGACGGCGAGGTCCGGCCCGTCGGCGAGGAGCGCGCGCGCCACGTCGACGTGCGCGTCATCGCCGCGACGCACCGCGACCTCGCGGGGCTCTCGAGGAAGGGCGCGTTTCGCGAGGACCTCTACTACCGGCTCAACGTGGTGACGCTGCGCGTGCCGCCGCTCCGCGAGCGACCCGAGGACGTGGCCGCGCTGGCGCGCCACTTCCTCGCGCGCTTCGCCGAGCGCTTCGGCGCGGCCCCGATCGACCCTCCCCCCGCGCTCCTCGCCCGCCTCGCCGCCCACCCCTGGCCCGGGAACGTCCGCGAGCTGGAGCACGCCATGGAGAGCCTCGTCGCGCTCTCGCCCGACGGCGAGCTGGACCTGTCGCTCCTCCCCGGCGCCGCCGGGCCCGCACAGGCCTGCGGCGCGGCGCACCTCGGCCTCAAGGCGAGGGTGGAGGCGTACGAGCGCGGCGTCATCCTGGAAGCCCTGCGCGCGGCGCGAGGGAACCGCAGCGAGGCGGCGCGCGCCCTCGGCATCGCGCGCGTCACGCTCCACGACAAGCTGCGGAAGTACGGCGTCGCGGCAGGCGACGAGCCGGCCGACTGATCACACCTGCGATGAGGCTCGCGATGGGGGGTCCCGGGGGGAGAGCTTCTCACCCCGGAGTGAGGCGCCGGAGGCGCCGGATCTCTTCACAGCGGCGGCAGGGACGCTCGAGGCGCACGTCAAGTGGACGCTGCTGTGAGCCCGAGGAGCAGCGCGTGGTGCTCGCCGTCCTGCTTCGAGAGCTCGTCGAAGAGCCAGGCGACGCGTGCGTCGGCGCAGTCGGCGAGCACGTCTGCGTGCGACGCGCCCGCGCGCTCCTCCATGTCGACGATGCGCGCCTTGAGCCCTTCGGGATCACCGTCCCAGCGGCCGGAGTCGACCTCGGCGACGACCGCCTGCACCGCATCCTCGACCGCCTCGAGGATCCCGAGGTCGAGCTCCCGCACGTCGAAGAGCCTCGAGTCGTTGCGGTACTGCGACGTGAGGAGTCGCACGCGCGCGGCGTGCTGGATCTCCTCGCGCTCGAGCGCCTCGAACACCCGCCGCTCCGAGACCGACCAGGGAAAGCGAGCCGACACCCGGCGGTACAGGGCCGCGGCCGCGAGCTCGATGCGCTCCGCGCGCGAGAAGACCTCGTAAGCGCTCGGCATCCCGATCGTATCCGACCTGCCAGCCCCGACGGGGCCGGCGCAAACCTCTTTCATCGCTGGCCTACCCTCCGACATGCCGAGCGACCCCCCGCCCGTGCGTCATGCGACGCATGATTTCGGTACGCCCACCCTGGGAAGGAATGCCCCGGAGGGAGTGAACGAGGCTGTCACGCCTCGGAATTCCGGGGCGTTCACCCCCGTTGGGGGCTCATTCGAGGCGCGAGCGGTCATCGACCCCGCGAGCTCGTAAGGAACGGAGGTGAAAGGGACCGTGCGCGCCCGCCGCCCGGCGAGCGTGATCGTCGCGCTGGCGGCGCTCGCCGTCGTGATCGCCGTCCAGCTCGCGCTGGCGCTCCTCGTCGCGCGCGCGGGCACGGCGATCGGCTGGGGACAGTTCCTCTTCGCCGCCGTGGTCGCGGTGGTGCTCCTCGTCGAGCTGGCGCGCCGCTCGCGCCTCGCCTGGCTCTGGGGGAGGCACCTCGCGTTCGTCCTCGCGGCGCTGGAGACCGCCGCGCTCGCGATCGGCCTCCTGCGGCGCGAGCTCTCGTGGTCGCAGGCCGCGATCGGATTCGGCGGGCTGGCGCTGCCGCTCCTCGTGGTCTCGGTCGCCCTCTCGCGCTCCGCAGCCTTCGCCCACTACGACCTCGTCTGCCCGGCGTGCGGGAGCAGGACGAGCCTCGGCGCGACGTTCCTCTTCCGGCAGGCGCGCTGCCGCAGCTGCGACAACGTGTGGTAGGCGGGCCCCCGTCACAAAAGACCGTCGGATCTCCTCACACCTGTGGCGCCGTTGCCTCGCTTCCGGCGACGGATGCGGTGTTGCCGGGCGGAGCGGTGGGATCCCCAGCGTGGCTCGCAGCGTGCAGGAAGGAGGAGTGACATGACGGATGCCGCGCACCGCGAATCGAAGCTCCTCCGCCTCTACCTCGGCGTGTTCTCGCTCTTCGCCGTGACGATGCTGCTCGCCGCGAGCTGGCTGCGGTTCTTCGTGCCGCACCGCGCTGCGCGCGCACGCCTGCGCGTGCGCGACGTCAGCTGGCTCCACCACCCGGGACGCTGAAGCGGATCGCCGTCCCCTCCCCCGGCGCGCTCTCGGCCGCGATGCGGCCCCCGTGCGCCTCGACCACCTTGCGCGCGAGCGCGAGCCCCAGTCCGACCCCACCCGTCCCGCGCGCCCGGCTCCGGTCCGTGCGGAAGAAGGGCGTGAAGAGCCGCTCGAGGTCGGCGTCGTCGATCCCGATGCCCTGGTCGCGGACCTCCACCGCGAGCGCGCCTCCGTCGCCTCGCGCGACGAGCGTCACGGGCGCGGCGCCGTCCGAGTACTTGCGAGCATTGTCGAGGAGGTTGTCGAGGACGCGGCGCAAGAGCCCCGGGTCGGCGACCAGGTCGGGGAGCGGCTCCGCGATGCGGACGTCGAGCGGCCGGTCCGGATGCGCGGTCCGGAAGCGCTCCGCCGCGCGGACCACCAGGTCCTTCGCGTCCACCCGCTCGCACCGCAGCGGCAGCGCCGCGCCCGGGTCGCGCCCCGCGGCGAGGTCGAGCCGCGCCGCGGCGAGGACGTCCTCGACGAGGCTCTCCAGCTCGTTCAGGTCGGCGCCGATCTCGGCGAGGTAGCGGCGGGAGCGCTCGAGATCGCCCTCCGCCGCCAGGTCGAGCGCGACCCGGGCGCGGGCGAGCGGCGTCCGCAGCTCGTGCGAGACGTTCGCGAGCAGCTCCTTCTCGGAGCGCAGGAGCGCCTCGATCCGCCCCGCCATCTCGTCGAAGGCGCGGGCGACCTCGCCGACCTCGCCCCGCGCCGGGAGCCGCGCCCGCGCCGAGAGGTCGCCGGCGCCGAACGCGCGCACCGCCACCCCGAGCCGCTCGAGCGGCCGCGAGATCGCGCGCGCGAGCGGGATCGACGCGACGGCGAGCGCGAGGAGCGCCGCCATGAGGAACGAGGCCGCGCGGAGGAGCGAGGGCGTCGGGATGCTGCCCGAGAGGAGCAGGTACGCCCCGGGCACGCCCTCGATCGGAGCGGCGAAGGTGTGGTGCCGGTCGGTGGCCCGGACCGAGCCTCGCAGGACGCGCTCGGCGTCGTCGGGCGGGAGCGGCGGCAGCGGCGGGTCGACGTTCGTCGCGAGCACCTCGCCGCCGGGCCCGTAGACGGTCACCTCGGCGCCGAAGGCGTCGTGGACGCGCGCCAGCTCGCGCCCGAGCCGGTGCGGGTGGCCGCGCAGCTCCGACACGCGCTCGGCGGCAAACTCCGCGAACCGCCCGGGGTTCCGGCCGCCGCCGGGGGCGGCGTGGCGCAGCGCCGACCCGACGGCGGCGACGGCGAGCCCGACGAGCAGCAGGAGCAAGAGGCCGTTCAGGTACACGCGCCAGAAGAGGCGGGCCGGGAGGGCGGGTCGGCGCGGGCGACGGGCCTCCACGCGCTAGCTCTCACCGCCGGGCGCGTCCGGGTCGGCGGCGAGGAGGTAGCCGGCGCCGCGCACCGTCTTCAACAGGCGGGGGCGCTTCGGGTCGTCGCCGAGCTTGTGGCGCAGCCGCGAGACGTGGACGTCGATCGAGCGGTCGAAGGACTCCTCGGCGCTGCCCTTCGCCATCTCCATGAGCTGCTCGCGGGAGAGGACGCGCCCGGCGCGCTTCGCGAGCGCCTCGAGCAGCGTGAACTCGTAGCCGGTGAGCGCCAGCTCGCGTCCGGCATAGGTGGCGCGGCGCGCGCCGGGGTCGACGACCAGCTCACCGACGCTGAGCACCTCGAGCGACGGCCCGGCGCGGCCGCGCGCGCGGCGCACGACGGCGCGCATGCGCGCGAGGAGCTCGCGCGGCGAGAAGGGCTTCGCGAGGTAGTCGTCGGCGCCGAGCTCGAGGCCCATCACCCGGTCGGCCTCCTCGCCCCGCGCGGTGAGGACGATGATCGGCACGTCGGAGCGGGAGCGGAGCTGCCGGCACACCTCGAGCCCGTGCAGCTCCGGCAGCATGAGGTCGAGGAGCACCACGTCCGGCCGGTGCGCCAGCGCCTCGGCGAGGCCGCGCCGTCCGTCGGAGGCGACGGTGACGACGACGCCGTGGCCCTCGAGGTACTCCCGCGTCAGCGCCGCGAGGCGCGCGTCGTCCTCGACGAGGAGCGCGGTGAGGAGGGGCTCGGTGGACACGGCGGGCATCATAATGGGGCCTCCGGGGTCCTTCGACTCCGCCGCTTCGCGGGCGGAGCGGAGTCGAAGGGTGGCCCGCTACTCGTGCCCGTGGTGGCTCTGCACCTTCGTCGCGACCTGGGCGCGCTGGTCGGGCGTCAGGATGTCGTGCACCTGGATGAGCGCATCCGCGACCTCGTCGGCGAAGCTCTTCATGCCGTTCGCGCGGTCGTCGACGATGGCGTGGACCTTCGCGGCGTCGGCCTTGTCGGCCTGCCACTGGGCGAGCAGCTCCTTCTTCACGTCGGCGTGCGACGCGCGGAGCGCCTTGTGATCGGCGACGAGCTTGTCCTTGATGGCGGTGATCTGCTGGCGCTGGGCGTCGGTGGCCTTGATCTCGTCGAGCATGCTCGAGAGGCGGTTGTCGATGAACTGCTGCATGCGCGCCGGGTCGCCGTGGCCGTGGCGGAACGCGGTGAGCCCCAGTGCGGCCGTGGCGAGGGCGAGGACGGCGAGGGTCGAGAGCAGGATCTTCTTCATGGAGACGTACCTTCCTTTCGACGATGAGCTTGCCGATCCGGCGCGAGCGCTGCTTGTCGCCGGGGTGAAGAAAGGTTAAGAGCGGGCCCCTCCCACCATGTCGCTCGTCACCGCCAGCGGCCTGTCGCTCGCCTACGGGCCGAAGGTGCTCTTCCACGACGGCACCTTCACGATCGGGCCGCACGACCGGATCGGGCTCGTCGGCGCGAACGGCACCGGGAAGTCGTCGCTCCTCAAGATCCTCGCCGGCGAGGCGTCCGCCGACTCGGGGACGCTCTCGTGGCGGCGCGGCGCCCGCGCCGGGTACCTGCCGCAGGACGTCGCGGCGCTGCCGGACGGCACCCTCGTCGACTCGGTGCTCGCGTCGGTGCCGGGGCGCGGCGCGCTCGAGGCGCGGCTCCTCGAGACCGAGGCGGCCCTCGCCGGCGCGCGCGACCACGACGACCAGCTCGAGCTCTCGCAGACGCTCGCCGATCTCCACCAGGAGCTCGACCACTTCGAGGAGCGCTTCGGCCGCCACCGCGCCGAGCGGATCCTCGGGGGGCTCGGCTTCACCGACGACGACCTGCGGAAGGACACGCGCACGTTCTCCGGCGGCTGGCGCATGCGCGCGGCGCTGGCGGGCCTGCTGCTCCAGGATCCCGACCTCCTCCTCCTCGACGAGCCGACGAACCACCTCGACATCCCGACGCTCACCTGGTTCGACGCCTTC
>JBJMQK010000470.1:0-9284 GCA_045802735.1 Anaeromyxobacteraceae bacterium
TCTCCTTCGGGTCCCACACCCAGTAGTCGCCCCAGGCGCTCTTCGCCCAGACGGACCCGAAGAGCAGGCCGACGGTGAGCAGCGTGAAGCTGAACTTGATCGCGTCGTAGGTGATCTTCTCGAGGTCGAGGCCCTCGCCCGTGAGCATCGAGCCCGCCTTCGTGGCGAGGAGACGCTTCACGAAGCCGACGCGGCCCGAGGCGATCTGCACCACCGCGACCGCCGTCGCGAAGAACGCGGCGCCGTACCCCACGAAGTAGACGACGACGTGCGGGACGAACCAGCCCGACTGCAGCGCCGGCGGGAGCTTCACGATCTCGGCGTCCCACTTCGTGACGGCGTAGGCGAGCGAGCCGAAGGAGCCGACCGCCGCCAGCACGCCGAAGACGCGTGTCCGGTAGAGGCGCTCCATCACGAGGTAGACCGCGCCCATCGTGAAGGAGAGGAAGACGAGCGACTCGAACAGCGACTTGAACGGCGGGCGATCGGCCTGCACCCAGCGCCCGATGATGAGCGCGGCGTTCACCGCCATGGCGGCGCACATGATGCCGGTCGCCAGGCGGCCGACGATGTCGCGCGTCGACTTCCACGCCGCGGCGTAGAGGGCGAGGGCGGCGGCGTACGCGGCGCTCGCCGCGACGAACCAGGGGTGCTCTGCGAGGATGTAGAACATGGTCGCTCTCCCTTTCCGATTAGGCAGCGGCCCGGGTGGTGGCGGCGCGGGCCGGGGCGGGCTTCTTCGCCTTCAGCCGCGTCTCGACGTAGAACATGTAGGCGACGCCGACCATGATGAGGACGAACCCGAGGAACACGTAGTTGACGCCGGGGTCGTGCACGGCCTCGAGGCCCGAGTACTTCGGGTTCTTGGGGTCGTAGTTCACCTGGTAGAACGTCCAGCCGTTGAAGCTGAACGGATCGTTCACCGAGACGAGCGCCTTCTTCTCGACGCCGCCGGCGAGCGCCGTCACGTGGCTCTGGTAGGACTTGGCCTCGTCCTCGCGGCGCTCGAAGGCGAGGAAGCCGCGCGGGTTCGGCGAGCCGGGCGGCACCGCCACGAAGTTCGCCTGCGAGTGGACGATGAGCGGGGACGACAGCGTCGCGTCGCCGTCGACCTTCACCTCGAGCACCGCGGCCGGGTTCTTCATCTCCTTGCCGGGCTCGGCCTTCGCGAGGCGGCCCGCGGCGTCGTTGCCGGGCTGGAACTCGGTCCAGAGCTTGCGGATGGTGAAGGTGTTGCCGCCGGGCAGGAGGTGCTTCACGCCCTCCTCCGGATCGAAGCTCGCCTTGAGGCGCCAGTCGACGCGGCCGTCCTCGAGCTGCTTCGGCTCGTAGTAGCCGATGCGGTACTCCGTCGCGTAGCGCACGAGGTCGAACTGGTCGAGGCGCAAGGAGAAGCCGAGCGGCGCCGTCGCGGGCAGCGGCTGGCCGTTCGCGTCGTACGCCGCGACCTTCACCTGGCCGGACTTCGTGACGAGGACGTCCTTCACCGTCGAGCCGTCGGCGAACAGCTCGATGCGGCCGCGCACGGCGAAGTAGGACGAGAGGCCGGCGCCGACGAGCGAGGTGAGCAGTCCGACGTGGCACACGAAGAAGCCCGCGTTCTTGAGCTTGAACGGCCAGCGCAGGAACGCCGAGTTCACGACCGCGGCGCCGAAGAGCGCCATGAGGCAGCCGAACCAGAGGCTGTGGAAGATGTCGTCGAGGCGCGCCGCGACGATGGCGTCGCCGACCGCGCCGTACTTCATCGGGTACTCGGCGATCGGGCGGCCCTGCAGGATGATCGTGCCGAGCGCGGCGGCGATGCCGAGCGCGATCAGCAGGACCGCCGTGAAGCGGAACCCGGACATGATCTCGCGCCAGCGGCCCGGGAGGAGCTGGGACAGGACGAAGATCGCGGCGCCGGCGATGAGCGCCGAGGCGACCAGCGCCTTCGGGCCCGGCTCGATGAAGACCTGGAGGACGCCGCCGGTGACGAGCGCCCCCGCGATGAGCAGGACGATCTTCGCCTGCTCGCTCGCCGAGACGACCTTGGCGAGGAGCGGTTGGCGGATCGCGGTTGCAGCCGAGGGATTCTGGCTCACGTGGACCTCCGTTTCACGCCCGTTGAGCAAAGCGCGTGCCTCGCCTCGCGTCCGCACGAAAGTGGCGTGATCAGGAGCGACCCGGTCCGATCATCGCCTCTTGATCCGGCGCAGGAATCGCCGCGATGCGGCAAGCGAGCGCAAATGTTTCGCGGGGTTCCGTCGGCGCGTGGGCACCCCCGGCCGGAGCGCGTCGCCGCACGCCGCCCCGCCCTGACGCGGACCGCCGTGCCGGGCGTCGGCCCGCTCCGCATCTTTGCGGCATGGCCGATCGTGATCTTCAGTTCGGGCGGGTCCTGGAGAGCGGGAGCAGCGAGAAGCGGACGATGATGTTCGTCCTCCCGGTGGTCGTGCTGCTCGCGATCATCGTGGGGTTCGCCGTCGTCGCCATCTCGAAGATGTCGGGCCTCACGACCGAGGTGCAGGTCGCCCAGAAGCAAGCCGAGGAAGCGCAGAAGGCGGTCGAGGAGCGCGATCAGAAGCTGCGCGAGGCGCGCGCCGAGGTGAGCGTCCTCGGCTCCGCGGGGCAGGGAGCCGCGGTGCTCGCCGCGGCGGAGCGCGGCAGCGGCGTCTCGGGGCTCGCCCTCGTCCACCCCGAGCAGAACGCGCTGAATCTCTACGCCTACAACCTGCCACCCGCCCCGGAGGGTCAGGAGTACCGCGTCATCATCCGCGACGCGGGGGGCGGGGAGAAGGACGTCGCGGCGGTCGCGCCGAACGAGCGCGGCGAGGGCTTCGTCATCGCGCGCGACGTCCCGGAGGGCGCTGCCCACGTCGAGCTGGCGCTCGTGCCGAAGGGCGCCCAGCAGGCCCAGCCCAGGCAGGGGCAGGGGCAGAACGGTCAGGCGCAGGCGGGCGGTGCGCAGCCCGCGCCCGCGCAGCAGGCAACCCGGAAGCCGGTCCTCGCCGGCGACCTGCCGAAGCCGGGCGAGGCGGGCGTCACGACGCCGCAGCCCAGCGACGACGGTCCGCCGGCTCGGCAAGCGCAGGCGCGCCGCGGGCGACGCTAGGACACCGGGGCTTCACCCGAGCGGCAGCTCGACCACGAAGCGCGCGCCGCCCGTGCGGCCCGACCCCACGCTCACCGTCCCGCCGTGCGCCTCCACGACCTGGCGCACGATGAAGAGCCCGAGCCCGAGGCCACCCACCGCGCGCGGCGTCGCGCCGCGCTCGTAGGGGTCGAAGACGCGCTCGCGGAGCGCTGGAGAGACGCCCGCGCCGCCGTCCTCGACCTCGAGCACCGCGCACCCGTCGGCCGCGCGGACGCGGACCGACACGGGCGTGCCGGGCGCGTACTTCACCGCGTTCGACACGAGGTTCGTGACCACCTGGTCGAGGCGCCCCGCGTCCCAGCGCCCGGTGGCGCCGTCGTCGAGCTCGAGCCGGACCGAGTTGCCGGCGCGCTCCAGCTCCGGCCCGAAGCGCTCGAGCACCGCCTTCACGACCTGGGCGAGGTCCGTCTCGGACACGTCGAGCGCGAGCCGCCCGGCGCGGATCCGCGACACGTCGAGGAGCTGCCCGATGAGCGCTTCGAGCCGGCGCACCTGGCGCTGCGCCGCCGCGATCCAGGGCGGCGGCTCTCCGTGCGCGGACAGCCGGTGGGCCGCGCCGTCGAGCTGCAGCTTCAGCGAGGTGAGCGGCGTCTTGAGCTCGTGCGAGGCGATCGAGAGGAACTCGTCGCGCGTGGCGAGCGCCCCGACGAGCTTCTCGTTCCCCTCCACGAGCTGCGCCGTCATGTCGTTGAGCGCGCGCGCGAGCGTCCCGATCTCGTCCTCGCGTTCGCCGCCGGCGACCGGGAGCGCGGTCTGCTCCTTCGCGATCCTCGAGGCCACGGCGCTCATCGCGAGGAGCGGCCGCACGACGCGCCCGTTGATGCGCGCCGCGAGGACGAGGAGCGCGGCGGCGGCGGCGACGAGCGTCGTGGCGAGCCCCGCGAGCATGCGCTTCCGCTGCCCGTCGCTCTCGGCGACGGCGCGGTTGAGCCGCTTCACGTCCCACACGGCGAGGTCCGCGAGCAGCGCCGAGGTGCGCCCGCTGACGAGCGCCCACCGGTCGAAGGCGAGCGCGTAGTGGTCGCGCGGGGCCCCGACCGCGTCGAGGAGCGCCTGCGCCGCGGCGAGCTGCGCGCCGCGCGCCGAGACGTAGTCGCTCCACACCGCCCGCCCGCGGGCCGGCAGCTCCAGCGCCGAGATGCGCGCGATCGTCGCGCCGATCTGCGCCTGCCGGCCCTCGATCTCGCCGCGGGCGCGCGGGTCGGGGCGGTAGCGGTAGGCGAGCACCGCGCGCTGCGCCTCGGACTGGCGCTGGGTGAGGTCGAGCACGAGCGCGTTCGTCGCGCGGACCGCCGCCACCTCGCGCTCGAACCGCTGCGCCTGGGCCGCCCACAGCACGGCGACCGAGCCGAGCGCCCCCACCGCCACCACCGCGAACCCCACCGCCGGGACGAGCAGGGCCTGGCGCAGCGACGTCGCCGGCGCGTGCGGCGTCACGGCGGCTCCTCGAGGGTCACCGCCTCGGGATCGATCGCGTCGAGCAGCTCCGGGACGAGCAGCGGTCTGAAGTCGGGGACGGCGTTCGCGACGCCCTCCGCGACCAGCCACTCGGCCTCGGAGCGCAGCGAGGCCACGAGCGCGTTCGAGATCCCGAGCCGCGGCGAGATGTGCTCCCAGCTCTGCCGGGCCTCGGCGAGCTCGCCGTCGGGGAGCCGCGCGCGGACCGCGGCGAACGCGGCGTCGGGCCGCTCCGCCGCGACGCGCTCGGCGCGCGCGAGCGCCCGCAGCAGCGCGGCGAGCGCGGTTCGCCGGGCGGCGAGCACATCCGCCGGGGCGACGAGCATCGACACCTCGGCGTACACGTCCGAGTGGAGGACGGTGGCGCGGTCGGGGCCGAGGTCGCGCGCGACGCGCTCGACGAAGGGGGACCAGGTGGCGAGGGCGTCGACGCGCCCCGAGGCGAGCGCGGTCCCGAAGTCCGCCACCGTGACGTCCACGATCTGCGCGTCGTCCCAGCGGAGCCCGGACGACGCGAGGATCGTCCGCAGGAAGAACTCGGCGTTCGTGCCGCGCGCGACGCCCACCCGCCGCCCCGCGAGGTCGCTTGCGCCCTTCACGCCGCGATCGGCGCGCGCCACGACCGCCATGCTGCGCGTCGAGGTGTGCAGCGTCGTCAGGATGCGCAGCGGCGCGCCCTTGAACGCCTCGAACACGATCGGCGTCTCATAGGCCGCAGCGGCGTCGACCTTCCCCGCGAGCGCCGCGGCGAGCGCGTCCTTGCCGGTCGGGAAGTCCACGAGGACGAGGTCCAGGCCCTCGTCCCGCGCGTGGTCGCCGTCCGCGGCGAGGAAGAGGAGGGTGTTCGAGGGCAGCCGCGGCAGCCCGATCACCAGCCGTTCGCGCGGGCGCCCGGCGCAGGCGACCGCGGCGACCGCGAGGACGAAGGCGGTGAGGCGGCGCGGTCGGCCGCGGCGCGGCAGCTTCGAGGCGCGGAGCGTGCCCACGTTGCCCGGTTGTAATGCACCACCTGCCCGGGCGCGCGGCCGAGATCGGCGCGTCGGGGCCCGCTTGACGGATGTAGGCCCTTGAAGGAAACTCCCCCTTCCATGTCAGAAGGCGTGTCGTATGTCCGGCGCTGAGGCCGGGCACCGCGTGATCGAGCCGGTGACGACGTCCGTCCCAGGCACTCCCGCGCGCCTCCTCGCGAAGGCCTAGTCGGTGCATCCCACGCAGCGCAGCAGTCACGCAGCCCAGCAGGAAGGTTCGATGAGCGATCACGGCTGTCCAGAGCGCCAGGGCTTGTACGATCCGCAGCACGAGCACGACGCGTGCGGCTTCGGCTTCGTCGTCGACATCAAGGGCCGGAAATCCCACGACATCGTGCGCAACGCCCTGACGGTGCTCGTGAACCTCGAGCACCGCGGCGCCGCCGGGTCCGAGAAGAACTCCGGCGACGGCGCGGGACTGCTCGTCCAGACGCCGCACGCCTTCTTCGAGCGGGCGGCCGGCCTCGCCGGGTTCCACCTGCCGCGCCCCGGCGCCTACGCCGTGGGCATGGTCTTCCTGCCGCAGGCGGAGGGCAGCCGTCAGGCCTGCCAGGCGATCGTCGAGAAGGTCGTGCGCGACGAGGGCCAGCGCGTGCTCGGCTGGCGCGACGTCCCGACCGACAACGCGAGCCTCGGCTCGATGGCGAAGGCTTCGCAGCCCGTCATCCGCCAGGTGTTCGTCGGCCGCGGCGACGCCGTCGACGACGAGGCCGCCTTCGAGCGCAAGCTCTACGTCATCCGCCGCCTCGTCGAGAAGGCGGTGTCCCGATCGGCCATCCCGCAGCGCGGGCACTTCTACGTCCCGTCCTTGTCCCACAGGACCATCTGCTACAAGGGGATGCTGAACGCGGGGCAGCTCGTCACGTTCTTCCCCGACCTCGGCGACCCGGCCTTCGAGGCGGCGATCGCGATGGTGCACTCGCGCTTCTCGACGAACACGTTCCCGTCGTGGTCGCGCGCGCACCCGTACCGCTACATCTCGCACAACGGCGAGATCAACACGCTGCGCGGCAACATCAACTGGATGCACGCGCGCCAGTCGATGATGCGCTCGGAGCTGTTCGGCGACGACCTCAAGAAGATCCTCACCGTCATCGACCTCGAGGGCTCCGACTCGGCGATGTTCGACAACGTGCTCGAGCTGCTCCACCTCTCGGGCCGCTCGCTGCCGCACGCGATGATGATGATGGTGCCGGAGCCCTACAGCCGGCACGAGTCGATGTCGCCCGAGAAGAAGGCGTTCTACGAGTATCACTCCTGCCTCATGGAGCCGTGGGACGGCCCCGCCTCGATCGCGTTCACCGACGGCGTGCGCATCGGCGCGACGCTCGACCGCAACGGCCTCAGGCCCGCGCGCTACTACGTGACGAAGGACGACCTCGTCGTGATGGCGAGCGAGGTCGGCGTCCTCGACATCCCGCCCGAGCGCGTGGTGCAGAAGGGCCGGCTCCAGCCCGGGCACATGTTCCTCGTCGACACGGCCGAGAAGCGGATCGTCCCGGACGACGAGCTGAAGCACCGCATCGCGAAGGAGCAGCCGTACGCGCTCTGGCTGAAGGAGCACCTCGTCGCGCTCGAGGACCTCCCCAAGCCCGAGAACGTCATCGAGCCGGACCACGAGACCGTGCTCCGCCGCCAGGAGGCGTTCGGCTACACCGCCGAGGACGTCCGCATCATCATCAACCCGATGGCGACGGAAGGCACCGAGCCCATCGGCTCGATGGGCAACGACACGCCGCTCGCGGTGCTCTCCGAGAAGCCGCAGCTCCTCTACAGCTACTTCAAGCAGCTCTTCGCGCAGGTGACGAACCCGCCGGTCGACGCCATCCGCGAGGAGATCATCATGGGGGCCGAGACGGCCATCGGCCCCGAGGTGAACCTGCTCGAGGCGCGCCCCGAGTCCTGCCACCAGCTGTCGGTGCCCTCGGCGGTGCTGCGCAACGCCGAGCTCGAGAAGATCCGCGACCTCGACGGCAAGGACGGGTCACACGGCTTCCGCGCCATCACGCTGCCCATGCTGTTCAAGGTGAAGGACGGCGGCGCCGGCCTGCGCAAGGCCATCGAGGACCTGCGCTGGAGCGTCTCCGAGGCCATCGCCGAGGGGCACAACCTGCTCATCCTCTCCGACCGCGGCGGCGACGAGGAGATGGCGCCCATCCCGGCGCTGCTCGGCATCGCGTCGGTGCAGCACCACCTGCTGCGCGAGGGCACCCGCACCCGCGTCGGCATCGTGCTCGAGACGGGCGAGCCGCGCGAGGTGCACCACTTCGCGCTGCTCATCGGCTACGGCGCGTCGGCCGTGAACCCGTACCTCGCCTTCGAGACCATCCACGACCAGATCCGGCTCGGGATGGTGAACGGGGCCGCCGATGCCGCCGAGAAGAAGTACGTGAAGGCGGTGAACAAGGGCATCGTGAAGGTGATCTCCAAGATGGGGATCTCCACCATCCAGAGCTACCACGGCGCCCAGGTGTTCGAGGCCATCGGCCTCAACCAGGACTTCATCGACGAGTACTTCACCTGGACGCCGACGCGCATCGGCGGCGTCGGCATCGACGTGGTCGCGAAGGAGGTCAAGGCGCGCCAGGACCGCGCCTACCCGCCGAAGCGGCCCATCGTCCACAAGCAGCTCGGCACCGGCGGGCAGTACCAGTACCGGCAGGACGGCGAGCAGCACCTCTTCAACCCGCTCACCGTCCACAAGCTCCAGTACGCCTGCCGCACGGCGAACTACGCGCTCTTCAAGGAGTACACGAAGCTCGTCGACGAGACCTCGCAGAACCTCTGCACGCTGCGCGGCCTCATGGATTTCCGGCCGGCCGCCAGGCCGGTTCCCATCGAAGAGGTCGAGCCCGTCGAGACCATCGTGCGCCGCTTCAAGACGGGCGCGATGAGCTACGGCTCCATCTCGAAGGAGGCGCACGAGGCGCTCGCCGTCGCGATGAACCGCCTCGGCGGCAAATCGAACACCGGCGAGGGCGGCGAGGATCCGGCGCGCTACGTGCTCGAGCCGAACGGCGACTCCAAGAACTCGGCCATCAAGCAGGTGGCGTCGGGCCGCTTCGGCGTCACGAGCAACTACCTCGTGAACGCCCGCGAGCTGCAGATCAAGATGGCGCAGGGCGCGAAGCCGGGCGAGGGCGGACAGCTCCCCGGCTCGAAGGTGTACCCGTGGATCGCGAAGACGCGCCATGCGACGCCGGGCGTGGGCCTCATCTCGCCGCCGCCGCACCACGACATCTACTCCATCGAGGATCTCGCCCAGCTCATCCACGACCTCAAGAACTCGAACCACTCGGCGCGCATCAGCGTGAAGCTCGTCGCCGAGGTGGGCGTCGGCACGATCGCGGCGGGGGTGGCGAAGGCGCACGCCGACGTCGTCCTCATCGCCGGGCACGACGGCGGCACCGGCGCCTCGCCGCTCACGTCGATCAAGCACGCGGGCATCCCCTGGGAGCTCGGCCTGGCTGAGACGCAGCAGGTGCTCGTCCTGAACGACCTGCGCGGGCGCGTGATCCTGCGGGCGGACGGCGGGATGAAGACGGGGCGGGACGTGGTGATCGCCGCGCTGCTGGGCGCGGAGGAGTTCGCCTTCGGGAGCGCGGCGCTGGTCGCCGCCGGCTGCGTGATGGCGCGGCAGTGTCACTCGAACCTGTGCCCGGTCG
>JBJMQK010000502.1:0-8159 GCA_045802735.1 Anaeromyxobacteraceae bacterium
TCGTCGCGGAGGCGATCGCGCAGAACGCGATCGCGGCGGCGGACCTCGCGGTGGACCGTCTGGTCCGGGCGATGGCGCGCGCGACCTCGCCGGCGCTGCGGCGGACAGGCGCGCGCCCCACCGTGATTCCCGGCGAGTTGCAGTAGCGAGGCGCGGCGAGCCGCTACACCCGCATCTCGCGGTCGTAGGGCTTGCCGAGCGCGGCGGGGCCGAGCATCCGCGCCCGCCGCGCCAGCGCCAGGACGACGAGCACGAGGACGTAGGGCAGCATCACCGCGAGCTCGTAGGGGAACTTGATCCCGCCCACCTGGATCGAGAGCTGGAGCGCCTGCGCGAGCGAGAAGAGCAGCGCCCCGGCGACGATGCCCCACGGGCTCCAGCGGCCGAAGTAGACGAGCGCGACGGCGATGAAGCCGCGGCCGGCCACGAGGTCGTCGGCGAACATCTTCGCCTGGCACAGGGACAGGTAGGCGCCGCCGAGGCCCGCCATCGCGCCCCCCAGCATGAGCGCCTGGTAGCGCACGCGGATGACGCTGATGCCCATCGTGTCGGCGGCGCGCGGGTGCGTCCCCACGGCGCGCACCCGCAGCCCCCAGGGCGTGTGCTGGAGCACGAACCAGCTCGCCGGGACCGCGGCCATCGCGGCGTAGACGAGCGGGTTGTGGTCGAAGAGGATGCTCCCGAGGTACGGGATCCGCGAGAGCCCCGGCACCGGCCACGCCGCGATCCCCTCGACGCCGGTGACGCCGCCGATGAAGCTGCGGAACAGCGTGCCGGCGGTGCCCCAGCCCAGCATCTGCAGCCCGATCCCGGCGATGCCCTGGGGCGCGCGGAACGTCACCGTGACGAGCGCGAACAGCAGGCCGAGGAGCACGCCCGCGAGCGCGGCGAGCGCCACGCCGGCGACGTTCGCCCACGGCGCGAGCGGCCCGCCGCGCAGGTAGTAGGGCGGCAGGAAGGCGAGGAACGCCCCCACGCACATGATGCCCTCGCAGCCGAGGTTGAAGATGCCCGCGCGCTGGTTGAACATCTCGCCGAGCGCGGCGAGGAGCAGCGCCACCGAGAAGAAGACGCCGAGCGACAGCGCCTCCGAGACGAGGTGAAGGCTCACGGCTCGATGCTCCCCGCGGCGCCCGCGTCACCGCGTCCGGCGCGACCCGCGCCGAGGCGCCGCACGAAGCGCAGCGCGCGCTCCTGCGCGTACGGGTTGTTGATGACCATCCGCGCCGAGACGATGGCGAGGATGATGACGCCCTGCAGGACGAGGATCATGTTTGCGGGGACGCCGGCCGAGCGCTGCGTCATGTCGGCGCCGACGAGCAGCAGCCCGAAGAAGGCCGCCGCCGGCACGACGCCCGCCGGGTGGAGCGCGCCGAAGAGCGCCACCACGATGCCGGCGAAGCCGTAGCCCGACGAGATGCCCTCGATGGCGCGGTGGTGCACCCCGAGGACCTCGACCGCGCCGGCGAGCCCGGCGAAGCCGCCGGCGAAGAGCATCGCGGCGAGGAGCGAGCGCTCGACGCGGATGCCCGCGTAGCGCGCCGCCTTCGCGCCGGCGCCCGCCGCCCGCATCCGGTAGCCGAGCGTCGTGCGCCAGAGGAGGAGCCACACCAGCGCCGCGAGCGCGAGCGCCAGCAGGAGCCCGGTGTGGAGCCGCGTGCCCGGGACGAGGCGGTCGAGCCAGGCCGCGCGCGCGAGCCGCATCGACTGCGGCGTGCCGGAGCCGGTCATCACCTCGTCGGGGTCGATCATCGGCCCGCGCAGGAGCAGCGTGTAGACCTGCGCCGCGATGGAGTTGAGCATCACCGTGGAGAGGATCTCGTTCACGCCGAGCTTCGTGCGCAGGACGCCGGCGATACCGGCCCACAGCGCGCCGGCGGTCGCGCCCGCGGCGAGGCACAGCGGCAGCAGGACGGCGTGCGGGAGCCCGGGGCAGGCGAGCGCGACCGACGCGGCCGCGAGCACGCCCATCATGATCTGCCCCTCGGCGCCGATGTTGAGGATGCCGCTCCGGAACGAGATCGCGATGCCGAGCGCGACGAGCGTGAGCGGCACCGCGCGCACCAGGATCTCGGTCGCGCCGAGGAGGTCCCGCAGCGGGCCGGTCAGGATGACGCCGTAGGTGAGCCACGGGCTCTTCCCGATCGCGACGAGCACGAGCGCGCCGGCGCCCGCCGCGGCGGCGGCCGCGGCGACCACGACGGCCGCGACGTAGAGGGCCCGGAAGCTACGCACCCGTCACCCCGGCCATGAGGAGCCCGAGCCGCTCGCGCGTCGCCTCGCGCGCGGGCACGACGGCGAGCACGCGCCCCTTGTAGATGACCGCGACGCGGTCGGAGAGGTTCACGATCTCCTCCAGCTCCTCCGAGACGAGGAGGATGCCGGCCGACGCGGCGCGCAGCGCGAGGAGCTGGCCGTGGATGAACTCGGCGGCGCCCATGTCCACGCCGCGCGTCGGGTAGACGGCGACGAGCGCGCGCGGCCGGCGCGCCAGCTCCCGCGCCAGGATGACCTTCTGGATGTTGCCGCCGGAGAGCCCGCCCGTCGCGGCGGAGGTGGAGGCGCAGCGGATGTCGAAGCGCTCGCGCAGCGCCGCAGCGTTCTCGTCCACCTCGCCGAGGCGGAGGAACCCGGCGCGGCTGAAGCGCCCGCCGGCGAAGTCCTTGAGGACGAGGTTCTCCTTCACCGTGAAGGACGGCACGATGCCCTCGTGGTGCCGGTCCTCGGGGACGTAGCCCATGCCGCCGGCGATCATGCGGCGCGGATCGGCGCGGGTGACGTCCTCGCCGTCGAGGTGGATCGTCCCGCCCTCGACCTTGCGCAGCCCGGCGAGCGCGTCGGCGAGCTCGCGCTGGCCGTTCCCGGACACGCCGGCGAGGCCGACGATCTCGCCCGCGCGCACCTCGAGGTCGAGCCCGTCGACGGCGAGGTGGCCGCGGTCGCCGCGCACGCGCAGGCCGCGCACCGCGAGCACCGTCCGCCCCGGCGCGCCGCCGCCGCCGTTCTTCGCGATCGTCACCTCGCGCCCGGTCATGAGCGCGGCGAGGTCGGCGGTGGAGTGCTCGGCGGTGCGGCCGCTGAAGACGACCGCGCCATGGCGCAGGATGGTGACGCGGTCGGAGAGCGCCTTCACCTCGTTGAGCTTGTGGCTGATGAAGATGATCGACAGCTCGGCGGTCATGCGCTTCAGCCGCTCGAGGAGGTCGTCCGTCTCCTGCGGCGTGAGCGCCGAGGTGGGCTCGTCGAGGATGAGCAGCCGCGCGCCGAGGCACAGCGTCTTCACGAGCTCGACGCGCTGCTGCTCACCCACCGAGAGCTGCCAGACCGGCGCGTCCGGGTTCACCGGCAGCTCGTGGTGCGCCGCCACCTCCGCCACCCGGCGGCGGGCCGCGGCGAGGTCGAGGCGGAAGGCGCCGTGGAGCGCCTTCATGCCGAGCGCGACGTTCTCGGCGACGGTCATGTTCGGCACCAGCATGAAGTTCTGGTGCACCATGCCGATGCCGCGCGCGTGCGCCTCGGCCGGCGTCCGGAACTGCACCGGCTCGCCGTCGAGGAGGATGCGCCCCGCGTCGGGCTGGTAGAGCCCGGCGAGGATGTTCATGAGCGTCGACTTGCCCGCGCCGTTCTCGCCGACGAGCGCGAGCGGCTCGCCGCGGCGGACCGTGAGCGAGACGCGGTCGCAGGCGAGCACGCCCGGGAAGCGCTTCGTGATCCCCTCGAGCGCGAGCTCGCGGATCGTCCCCGGCACGGGCGGCGCCTGGGCGCCGCCCGCGTCGGAGCGCGTGTCGAGAGCGGGCGCGGCGGGGGTCAAAACTTGATGCTCTTCCAGTCGAGCGGGAGCGTGCCGGCGGCGAGGCTCGCCTTCGACGCGTCGACCCTGGCGCGGACCTCCTTCGAGAGGACCGGCCCGACGGCGTCGTTGTACTTGTAGACGAAGCCGCCGTTCTTGAAGTTGAGCGGCAGGCTCTCTCCGCCGAGCACGCCCGACTGGCGCTTCTCGATGAGGGCCTCGATCACCGGCGCGTAGTCGTAGCTCGCCGCGGCGATGACCTTCGTGCCCTCCGGCGTCTTGATCTGCGCGACGTCCTGGCCGACCCACCAGACCGCCTTCTCCTTGTAGGTGGCGACCGCGCGCAGCGCGCCGAGCGCCTGCTGCGCCGACCCGGTGAGCACGTCGGCGCCGGCCTTCACCTGCGTGTGCGCCAGCTCCGAGGCCTTCACGAAGTCGCCGAACGAGCCGGTGTGCGCGACCTTCACCTCCGCCTTGGGGTTCACGGCCTTCACGCCGAGCACGAACCCGCGGTCGTAGCGCGCGGCGTCGCCGCCGTCGACCGGCCCGACGACGCCCACCACGTTCGCCTTCGTGGTCATGCCCGCGATGAGGCCGTTCAGGTATCCGGTCTCCTCGCTCTGAGGCATGTACGTGAAGACGTTCTTCGGGCCGACCTCGGCGCTCGTCCCGAACGCGAACGTCGTCTTCGGGAACTCCTCAGCCATCTCGAGGACGAGGTTCTTGTACTGGGCGCCGTGGGCGACGACGATGTCGTAGCCCTTCGACGCGTACTGTCGCGCGGCGGAGCCGGCGTCCACCGGCTTCATCTTCTCGCTGTAGCTGTACTCGACGAGGTCCGGGCCGTACTTCTTCTGCACCGCCGAGACGGCGCTGTGCATCGCCTGGCACCAGCCCTTGTCGTCCACCGTCGACTCGACGATGAGCGCGATGCGGACCTTGGACTTCGGGGCCGCGGCGGCGGTGCCGCCCCACGCGAACAGCAACGCTGCGAGCAGGAAGAGTGACGTCTTGCGCATGCGAGATCTCCTCATCGAGGCGGGGTTGGAACGGGTTGCGGCCGTCGCTGCAAGAGCTGCGCCGCGACGGCGATGGCGATCTCCGCGGGGTGTTTGCCCCCGGTGGCGGGGAGGCCGATGGGGCAGGTGAGCCGCGCCTGCTCGTCCTTCGGGCGGCCGCGGCTCTCGAGCCGGGCGAGGAAGCGCGCGCGCTTCGTCGCCGAGCCGATGAGGCCCACGTAGCCGAGGTCGCCGCGCCGCAGCGCCGCCTCGACGATCTGGAAATCGAGCTGGTGACTGTGGGTGAGGACGACGAGGTCCGCGCCGGGCGAGAGCTCCGCCACGAACTCCTCCGGCGCGTCGCTCACGACCCGCCGCACACCGGCGGGCAGCGGCGCCGGGAACTCCGCCTCGCGCGCGTCCACCCACGACACGCGGCACGGGAGGTCGGCGAGGAGCCTCACGAGCGCCTTCCCGACGTGGCCCGCGCCGAACACCGCGACCTGCCACGGCGCGGGCAGGATCGGCTCGAAGAGGAGCTTCGCCGCGCCGCCGCAGCACTGGCCGAGGCTCGGCCCGAGCTGGAACTCGCGCACGGCCGGGCCGCCCGCGTCGCCCCCGCTCGCGGCCATGGCGAGCAGCGCGCGCGCCTGCTCCACCGCGGCGAGCTCGAGGTGGCCGCCGCCGATCGTGCCGGAGAGCGCGTCCGCCGAGACGACCATCTTCGTGCCCGCCTCGCGCGGCGTCGAGCCGGCGACGTGCAGCACGGTCACGAGCACCGCCGGCCGATCGGCCGCGGCCAGCTCCGCGAGCGCGGCGATCCAGCCGGTCACTCCGCCGCCTCCCGGAGGGGCGCCTCGGCGAGGCGCGCGCGCAGCTCCGCGACGGCGAGCAGCACGCGCTCCGGCGTCGCCGGCGCGTCCAGGCGCGGCGACAGCCGGTGCTCGCCGACGGCCGCGACCGCGTCCTTGAGCGCGTGGAACACCGAGATGCCGAGCATGAGCGGCGGCTCGCCGACGGCCTTCGAGCGGTGGATCGTGCGCTCGCCGTTCCGCGCGTGCAGCAGCGTCACGTGGAACTCCTCCGGCACGTCGCCGCAGGCCGGGATCTTGTACGTGGAGGGGGCGTGCGTCGTGAGGTGACCCTTTTCGTTCCAGCACAGCTCCTCGGTCGTGAGCCAGCCCATGCCCTGCACGAACCCGCCCTCCACCTGGCCGAGGTCGATCGCCGGGTTCACCGAGCTGCCGCAGTCGTGGAGGACGTCCACGCGCCGGACCTTGTACTCGCCGGTGAGCGTGTCGATCTGCACCTCGGAGACCGCGGCGCCCCAGGCGAAGTAGAAGAAGGGCCGGCCGCGCTGCTGCTCCTTGTCCCAGCGCAGCCGCGGTGTCCGGTAGTAGCCCGTCGCCGAGAGCGAGACCTGATCGCGGTGCGCGAGCCGGGCGAGGTCGGCGAACGGGATCGCGCGCTCACCGGCGCGCGCGGCGCCGCCCTCGAACGCGACGTCGCCGGGCTCGCAGCCGAGGCGCTTCGCGGCACACCGCGCGAGGCGCTTCCTGATCTTCCGCGCCGCCGCCTGCGCGGCCTTGCCGTTGAGGTCGGTCCCGGAGGAGGCCGCGGTCGGCGAGGTGTTCGGCACCTTCTCGGTGGTGGTGGCGGTGATCTGCACGCGGTCCACCGGCACGCCCAGCTCGTCGGCGACGATCTGCGCCACCTTGATGAAGAGCCCCTGCCCCATCTCCGTGCCGCCGTGGTTCAGGTGCACGCTGCCGTCGGTGTAGACGTGCACGAGCGCGCCGGCCTGGTTCATCTCGGTCGCGGTGAAGGAGATGCCGAACTTCACCGGGGTGAGCGCGAGCCCGCGCTTCTGCCAGGCGTTCGCCGCGTTGAAGCGCGCGATCTCGCGGCGGCGCTCGGCGTACGCGGCGCTCCGCTCCAGCTCGTCCACCAGCTCGGGGAGGAGGTTGTCCTCGACCTTCATCTCGTACGGCGTCGTGTCGCGCTCGCCCCGGCCGTAGAAGTTCTCGCGGCGCACCTCGAGCGGATCCTTGCCGAGGGCGCGCGCGATCTCGTCGACGACCTGCTCGATCGCCATCATGCCCTGCGGCCCGCCGAAGCCCCGGAACGCGGTGTTCGACACCGTGTTCGTCTTGCAGCGGTGCGAGGTGATGGTGACGTCCTCGAGGAAGTAGCAGTTGTCGGCGTGCAGCATGGCGCGGTCGTTGATGGCGCCCGAGAGGTCGGGGGTGCAGCCGCAGCGCGAGGCGAGGACGAGGTCGAGGCCGCGGATGCGCCCCGAGCCGTCGAAGCCCACGTCGTACTCGGCGACGAAGTCGTGGCGCTTGCCGGTGAAGATCATGTCGTCGTCGCGGTCGAGCCGGAGCTTCACCGGCCGTCCGCTGCGCCAGGCGAGGAGCGCCGCGATGCAGGCGACGGGCGCGGCCTGCGTCTCCTTCCCGCCGAACGCGCCGCCCATGCGGCGGACCTCCACCGCCACCGCGCTCGCCGCGAGGCCGAGCACGTGCGCGACGAGGTGCTGCACCTCGCTCGGGTGCTGCGTCGAGGCGTGGACGAGGATCGTGCCGCCCTCGCGCGGCTCGGCCATCGCCACCTGGCCCTCGAGGTAGAAGTGCTCCTGGCCCCCCATCGCGAGCCGTCCGGAGAGGCGGTGCGGCGCGCGCGCCAGCGCCGCGGCGGAGGCGCCGCGCCGCATGACCTGCGTCGGCAGCACGAACGACCCCTGCGCCAGCGCGGCCTCGACGGTGAGGATCGCGGGGAGGTCCTCGTACTCGATCGCCGCGCGCGCCGCCGCCTCGCGCGCGTGGTCGAGCGTGTCGGCCGCGACCGCGAAGAGCGACTGGCCCGCGTACTCCACGACGCGCTCGGCGAAGACCTTGTCGCCCGGCAGCACCGGGCCGATGTCGTTCGCGGCGACCGAGAGGTCCTCGGCGCTCGCCACGGCGGCGACGCCCGGCGCGGCCGCGACCGCGGCGAGGTCGAGGCGCGTGAGCCGGGCGTGCGCGCGGTCGGAGAGGCGGATGTACGCGTGCAGGAGGTCGCGCGGCTCGGGGAGATCATCCACGTAGCGCGCCGCCCCGGTCACGTGGCGCACCGCGCTGTCGTGCGGGAGCGGCGCGTGGACCGCCGGCGCCGCCTCGGTCGCCTCGTCGCCCGTGCGCATCACGCCTCCTCCGCCCTGGCGAGGACGCGCGTCGCGGAGGCCGGCGCGGCGCCCTCCGGCGCCGTCTCGAGCTGGAACTTCCGGAGCAGGTTCTTCGCGACGAGCCTGCGGTACGCGGCGGTGGCGCGCGCGTCGGAGATGGGCGCGAGCTCGGCGTCGAGCACCGGCAGCGCGGCGGCGATGATCGCCG